>JBFFMI010000017.1:0-24632 GCA_041554155.1 Anaerolineales bacterium | reverse complement strand
TCCGAAACACATACGTTATGCAAACAATGAAAAAAACTCGGAAGCTCCGCAAGATCTGGTGGATGATGATGCTCTGTGCATGGGTTCTGCCATTCTTGTTCTCCAGTTGCTCTCCCATCTCCCCCCCACCGCCTGTTGCCGAGAGCACGGCATCATCCCAGGCGGCTCTCACACCCGCTGTGATAGCCTCACTTACCCCCGCAGCGGTTGCTCCCTTCACAATCGAAACACCCGCCATCGTGATTGAGCCGCCGGTCCCGGTGCCCACGCCTACCGCGATACCTGCTTCGGTAGGTGTGCCACTGGATGAACTGGCCCTGCTCAAACCTGGGGCCGGTTCACTGCTGCGCAGCCCGATCCTGATTGAAGGCTTCGGCGGTCCAAGCCAGAACAATCGTGTGCAGCTACGCCTTTATGGTGAAGACGGAAGGTTGATCTCCCAGGGATTCACATTTTTGTATTCCTTCCCTGGCCGCCCAGGACAATTTTTCGGCACCGTTCCCTTCGAAACCCCGCTCGTGGCAGAGACAGGCTGGATAGAGGTGCGCTCCTTTGGTGATCGCTACGGCCTGCTGCGGCACCTGACCAAGATCCAGATCAACTTACTCTCAACCGGCAATGAAAAAATCTATCCCGCCATCCACGGCGCTGAGAAACTTACCATCTTCAGTCCGCGCGAGGATGGGCGCATTTCCGGGGGTGCGATCCAGCTATCTGGCGCCGGCTGGCTTGACGCAGAGGTCATGCTCGGTGTTGAACTCCTGGATGCGCAAGGCCGGGTCCTTGCAACGACAGATACCCCGATTGATTCCCCGGGGATTGGCATGCTTGGAACATTCAATGTCACTCTCCCCTATGAGGTCGCATTTGGCCAGTGGGGTCGCATTGGTGTCTTTGAACGCCACGGGGATGTTCCCGGGGTGATCCACTACACCAGCGTTCAGGTGTGGCTTGAGCCTTGATAACACCCCGCAAGATGCCGCCAGGGCAAAAGCCGGTCCCCACAATCAAGGGCTTGCCCTTCCTGGCATTGAAACTGTAACCTACCTGCCAGAAACAGTGAGGGCAGGATGATATAATCTCTGCCCATTTAAGGAATTCGATGGACGCGACACAGCGAATAAGGCCTAAAAATACTCGGATTGTCGGAATGCTGTCACGAATGCTGGCAGCAGCATTTGTCGCGTTATCTACGATCGTAATAACCGCCTTCTTGTTTCTCGTCCTCTCGCGTGTGCTGTACATCAATCGTGTTCTCCCAGGCGTAACCCTGCAGGGACATTCTCTCTCCGGTCTACGACAAGAACAAATCGTGGAGCTGCTCGAGGGGCAACTGACGTATCCCGATCAGGGTACGATCGCACTCATGGATGGCGAAACGACCTGGATGATGTCGCCATCGGAACTGGGTGTTCGCGTCGATTTCGCTGCGATCGCATCACAAGCAGTTAGTGTCGGCCGAAGGGGATCGATCATCGATAGGATCGGAGAACAAATCGACGCCTGGTATCAAGGTGTACAACTTTCGCCGATTCTACTCATTGATCATGTCGTCGGGGGGCACCGATTGGGAGAGCTTGCATCAGCGATTGACCGGCCTACGATTGAAGCGGTGCTGCAGGTGAGTGGCACGGAAGTTCTGCATAGCCCGGGGCAAATCGGGCGGCAGGTCAACCACCTGGCAACGCTCGCGGCACTCCAGCCCTCGGTTCTGCAGATGGTCGATGCGGTGATCCCGCTCGTGATTGAGGAAACACCACCACGTGTGCTTGATGCCACTGAGACTGCAGCACGCGCGAATCGTCTATTGAGCGAACCTGTACGCATCACCGCCGAAGGGGCCGAGGATCTGATTCTCCCGGCTGATATCGTTGCTCCTCTTCTGCGATTTGAACTTGCCGAGACCGCATCCATTTACCAGTATCACGTGGCTCTCGACCCCGAAGCTCTGAGACAGGCGATCGAGCCGCTTGCCCCCGATCTTGAGCGAGATCCGGAGAACGCCCGCTTTATCTTTAACGACGACACCTTGCAACTCGATTTGCTTGAAAGCGCGATCATTGGGCGCACACTCGATATAGAGGGATCCATAGAGGAGATCAATGCACGGGTCGCACTGGCTGAGCATTTGCTTCCCCTGGCGTTCATATATGAAGAGCCGGTTGTGGGAGACGATGCAACCGCCGAAGAACTTGGTATCAGCGAAGCAGTGAGCGTAGTCTCAACGTATTTCAATGGCTCCAGCCGTGAACGGATTCAGAACATCACCACTGCTTCCTCAGAATTCCATGGGTTGCTACTGGCGCCTGGTGAGACATTGGCCATGGCGGATGTGCTTGGTGATATCAGCCTGGATAACGGCTATGCTGAAGCCCTGATCATTTTTGGGGACCGCACGATCAATGGCGTCGGTGGTGGTGTCTGTCAGGTCAGCACAACCCTATTCCGCGCGGTGTTCTTCGGTGGGTATGAAATAGTCGAACGCCACCCTCACGCGTACCGGGTGGGTTACTACGAACAAGGGCCTGGGTCTCCCGGGCCAGGTCTCGATGCCACGGTGTTTGTCCCCCTGGTCGACTTCAAGTTTCGCAACGACACGCCTAACTGGCTTCTGCTTGAGACGTATATCTACGGCAATCAATTGCTCTGGAAGTTCTACTCCACCTCAGATGGCCGGACCGTGCAATGGAGCAAGACGCTCTCCAACGAAGTCGAAGCCCCCAAGCCACTGTACAAAGAGAACGACGAGCTGGACAAAGGCAAGATCAAACAGATCGACTATGAGGCAGACGGCCTCGATGTGGTCGTCTATCGGACTGTGACGCGCGCTGGCGATGTCCTTTTTCAAGACACGATCAAGACCCACTATTTGCCCTGGCGGGCGATTTACGAATTTGGTCCGGGCACCGAACTCCCTGACGACGTTGATGTTGAAAATGGCGATTGATAAAGCCCGCAGGAGGTTTGACAACCTGGCTACCTTCTACTATTGTGTACCCTCAATATGATGTTCTGGAGTAATCGATGATCAGCGAAGATCTGCTTGAAATACTACGTTGTCCGGCCTGTGTCCGTGAAAATGAAGGCTTGCTGGAAGTTCATCGCGAGACCTGGTTGATTTGCCAGGAGCCGGATTGTGGCAGGAAGTATCCCATCCTGGACGACATCCCGGTGATGCTGATCGAGGAGGGTGACAAGTGGGTAAAGGTAAAGGTCGAAGACCTGCCCGTCCCACCACCAGGCGATTGAACCCCGAGCAAGACGCTAAACTCCAATCGCTTTTCGAACAAATCGCCTCGGGTGACGAAACACACGCAGAGGGCGCACTCCATACCCTGGCGGGCTATGGAGAAGGCGTCCTCCCTTTTTTATTAGAGCAGCTCCAGTCTAATAGTGTCGATCAACGCTGGTGGGCAACTGCCGCGCTGGCCCTGATCGACCACCCGGAGGCAAAAAGCGCCCTTATCGATGGTCTGGAAGATGTTGATTCCAGCGTGCGTCAATGCTCGGCCTTCGGATTGCGGCATCACCCTAACCCTGATGCCATTCCACAGCTCATTCATGCGCTAGGAGATCACGATCGATTGATGGCTAGGCTTGCTGCGGATGCGTTGAGCGCGATGGGAGAAGAGGCACTTACCCCTCTGACAGAGGCGCTGCGGGCAGCAGAATCAACCGTGCGTTCCGAAGCTGCCCGTGCACTGAGCATGATCGATGATCCTGCGGTCATCCCGCCGCTCTTTGCCGCGCTCGACGATCCCTCTCCCCTGGTTGTTCACTGGGCCGAGCGAGGTCTCACACGGCTCGGGGTCGGTATGACATTTTTTAATCCCGGGCAGGGTTAGCCCAGAATCAGCCAGACGATCCAGGCCGCGATCATGCCGAGACCCAGCAAGAATTTCACGACAAAAGAGGCGCCATAACCCACACCCATTCCCAGGGTTGCCTTAAGCGCCTTGTCGGGATCCTGATGGCGTGCATATTCCAGCACAAACGTCCCCAGCAAGATCCCACCCAGGAAACCGAGCGGACCGGTTGTAAATAGACCCACTAATCCGATCGCCAAACCTCCCAGCGTGGTGAGTATACTCGCCCCCCCCTGGCGCGCCCCGGCACCACTGACCCAGGCATCAGACAGCAGACCGATAAGTCCCAGGACGGAGATCACGGCGAACAACCAGCCACCGCTCTGACCCCAACCAACCAGAAGGCCGTAGGTCAGTGCGCCTACCCAGATCAACACGACATCGGGTAAAAAGGGGATGATCGATCCTGCTAATCCGATAAGCATAGCCAAACCGACAAGGATCGAGACCAGGATTTCCATCAGACGCTCTCCCTCGACTTGATCTTCTCAACGCCACCCATCCATGGCCGTAAGACTTCGGGGATAACAACGCTCCCATCAGCTTGCTGGTAATTTTCAAGGATCGCGATCAGAACTCTCGGCAAAGCCAATCCCGAACCATTGAGTGTATGGACGTGAACCGGCCGTGCGTCGGCATCTGGTCGGTAGCGAATGTTTGCCCGACGGGCCTGAAATGATTCACAGTTGCTGCAGGAGCTCACTTCAAGCCATTCACCACAGCCTGGCGCCCAGAGCTCCAAATCGTACTTTTTCGACGCGGTAAACCCGAGATCCCCGGTGACCATCTGGACCACACGATAGGGGATCTCCAGCGCTCGGCAGATGGCTTCGGCGTTGCCCACGAGTTGCTCGAGCTCTTCGTAGGAACGCTCCGGCGTGGTGAAATGGTACATCTCGACTTTATCGAACTGATGGCCGCGCTTGATCCCCCGCACATCACGACCGGCGGAGAATTTCTCTCGGCGAAAACAGGGCGAATAAGCCACATACTTCTTGGGCAATTCTTCGATCTCCAGGATTTCATCCCGGTGGACGTTGGTAAGCGGGATTTCGGCTGTCCCCACCATCCAGAGATCTTCTTCAGCATCGTGATAGATATTGTCACGAAACTTGGGCAGCTGTCCGGCGCCCCACATGCACTCTTCACGCACCAGCGCCGGTGGGTAAATCTCGGTATAACCATGCTCGCGCACGTGGACTTCAAGCATCCATTGGATCAGTGCCCGCTGTAAGCGTGCGCCCATGCCGAGCAACAGGTAGAAGCGGCTACCGGAAAGTTTCACACCACGTTCAAAGTCCAGCACCCCGAGTGCTGGTCCAAGATCCCAATGGGGCTGGGGTGAAAAACCAAACTCTTTTTCGCCCTTGGGCTCTCCCTCCTGGCGGATGATCTTATTTTCGCTCTCGTCGATGCCAACCGGAACGCTCTCATGCGGCAGGTTGGGCACAAGGTACATTTGCTGGTCCAGTTGATCTTCCGTCGCCCGCAGCATCTCTTCGAGCTCTTTGATGCGCGCGTTAACAGCGCTCATCTCATCGATCTTCTGCTGCCGTTCTTCGGCATCCTTCATATTCCCAATCGCCTTTGACTTTACGTTGCGTTCATGACGAAGGTCTTCCAATTCGACGAGGATGGATCGGCGTTCTTCGTCTAAGGCGAGGATTTCGTCGATGGGTGCTTCGGCCTGCAGCGTTTGAACCGCCTCACGCACCCGCTCAGTCTCCTCACGAATGAGCTTCAGGTCTATCATGCTCCGCCTCCGGGATTAAACATCTCGCCCCCTCCTGCGCAGGACGAGGGGGCGTGCTCGTGGTGCCACCTGCATTTACCGCGATTGCGGCCTCAGACGCGCTAACGGGCGTACCCGACTTCCCTTCAGATGGGCAAACCATCTCGTTGGGAGTGATCTGGCTCTGCACTGTCTGAGCCGGTGGAGTGGAACGACCGATTTGCCCTTGCCATCTTTCAGCATATCGATGGCTCTCTGGAAAGCGCACTCCCGGCCGAGGGCTCCACGCTGATCTTTCGATATCGTATTCAGTTAATCAATGTGGATCGATTATATCGGTCAAACTTTCGGCGTCAAGCGAGGACTCAGAGCTCGTATCAACGCAAGACTGGGTTTGACAAGTGGGTTCCTTCCGCTTATCCTCGGCTTATTCCTTTAGTTGTACTTTTAGAACGGTTTCATATTCTGGGTGCTTGTTTCCCAAACCCTTATCTTGAAAGGATCCACTGGATGGACATTTTTGAAAAAGCTGACTCTTTCGTCCTCGCCCGGATGGCACAAGCTTCCGGTTTATACCCCTATTTCCTCCCACTCGAGAACAGCGAGGGTACGGAAGCTGTTATCGATGGGCATCGAGTGCTCATGCTCGGCTCGAACAACTATTTGGGGTTGACAACCGATCCACGCGTGCGCAAGGCTGCAATCGAAGCCACGGAAAAGTACGGCACAAGTTGCACCGGCTCGCGTCTTCAAAATGGCACGCTTAAGCTACATCTGGAACTGGAACAACGTCTGGCTCATTTCGTGGGCAAGGAAGCCGCCCTGGTTTTCAGTACCGGTTATCAGGTTAACCTGGGTGTGATCTCATGCCTGGTAGGGCGCGGCGACTCGATTGTCACCGACAAAGAGGACCATGCCAGCATCATCGATGGTTCCATGCTCGCTCTCGGTGAGCTGCGCCGATTCGCGCATAATGACGTAGGCCACCTTGAGCGGGTATTGCAAGGGATTGATGATGATCACGCGGCACTGGTTGTGATTGATGGGTTATATAGCGTCGGGGGAGACCTCGCTCCACTGCCCGAAATGCTGCCTGTCTGCCAAAAGTACAACGCCCGTATCATGGTTGATGACGCCCATGGCCTGGGCGTTATGGCGGGTGGTCGCGGTACATCCGCTCATTTCGACGTTTCCGATGAGGTAGACCTCATCATGGGCACTTTCAGCAAATCCTTCGCTTCGCTTGGTGGCTTCGTCGCCGGCGATGAAAATATTATTCATTACATCCAGCATCATGCCCGCTCGCTGATATTCAGCGCCGCCATGCCGGCTTCCAACGTGGCCGCCGCGCTTGCTGCACTGGATATCATGGAAAAAGAACCCGAACACGTTGAGCGGCTCTGGGCAATCACCGAACGCATGCGCCAGGGCTTGCAGTCGATGGGCTTTGAAACTGGCAGCAGCGTTTCGCCCATCATTCCTGTGATCATTGGTGAAATGGAACCGGCGCTCGAAGCATGGAAGAAGCTCTTCGATGCCGGCGTGTACACCAACGCTTTTGTGCCTCCCGGCGTTCCGGAAGGCCGTTGTCTTTTGCGCACCAGCTACATGGCGACGCACACTGAAGAACAGATTGACCGAGCCTTGGATATATTCGGTGAGGTAGGCAGGGAGATTGGTCTGATTGACTGATCTTGCCCTCGTCACCGGGGCTTCGGGATTTGTCGGATCCGCATTGTGTCAGGCATTGTTGGATTCGGGAGTGCGGGTGCGCGCACTGCACAGGACAAGCTCCGACCTGAGCAATCTTAAAGAACTGGCCGTGGAGTACTGCGAGGGGGACATCCTCGATCGTCAGAGCATGGACCGTGCCTGTCACCAGGCACGCTGGGTCTACCATGCTGCTTCCCAATCCGCCTATTGGCGCAATCCCCGATCGGTAAAACAGACCGCCATTAATGGGACGCGCAACGTGGCTGAGGCCGCACTTGATGCCGGTGTAGAGCGCTTGATCTTCACAAGTTCCCTGGCCGCCATGGGAATTCCCCTTGGAGCTGAGCTTCTCACCGAGCAACACCACTTCAATCTACCCGAAGTGCTCTTCCCTTATGGCGCGGCTAAGCATCAGGCCGAGCAGGTTATTCAACAATCCGTGGCACAGGGCTTGGATGCCGTGATCGTCAACCCGACCATCATCCTCGGCCCCGGTGATATCAACCAGATCAGCGGTTCAATGGTGGTCGAAGCTGCCCGTGGCTGGTCCTTTTTCTATACCGATGGGGGCGCAAATTACGTTCACATCCTCGATGTTGCCGAGGGACATCTCGCAGCTGCAAGGTTGGGAAAGAAAGGGGCTCGCTATATTGTTGGCGGCGAGAATGTCTCCTACAAAGAAGCATTTACCCGTCTGAGTGAGCTTGTCGGTCGCAAGAGACCCTGGTTGAAAATCCCAAACTGGATTATCCCTCCAGCCGCAAAGTTGATGGAGCTTCTCCCGCCCGGGACGAATCTTCCGTTTGATAAGAGCCAACTGCTGCTCAGTCGCCATCATCTATACTGTGATATCCAACCAGCCCGGGATGCGTTGGAACTTAATCCACCACGCTCCTTCCGCCAGGCTGCCGAGGATACCTATCGTTGGTACCAGGAACAGGGCATGCTCAACAAAGCCAGTAGTTAAGGCTGGCTTGTTCAACGAATGGCACACACCTACACCTTCCGCCTTGATATCCGCCATGATGAGTGTGATGTATACGGGCACCTGAACAATGCCGTCTACCTGCGCTACATGCAGGAAGCCGCCTTCAGGGCTTCGGCCGACGCCGGTTTGGATGGCAAAGCCTTTGAGGCCATGGGCCGATTCTGGTTGATCCGCGGGCATGAGATCGAATACCTGGCACCGGTGGTAGGTGGGGATAGCGTCGAAATTAAAACCTGGAATCTGGGGCTCCGGCGCACATTGATGCGGCGTGCATACGAAATGCGAAGTATCTCCAGCGGCGTTGTTGCCGCCAGGGCCCACACCGATTGGGTCTTCCTTGATCGCCAATCACAGCGGCCCGTAAAAATTCCCCCGGAGGTCATTGCAGCTTACCTTTCACCTGAGGAAGCCGAGGAACCCCTGCAAAGACCTGCATTCCCCAAACCCCCCACACCACCAGAAGGAGTCCTGCGTTTTGAAAAGCGGGTGGAGTGGCGCGATCTCGATGCCATGCAGCATCTCAACAACGCCATCTATCCTTCCTATGCCGAGGACGTGGCCATGCAGCTAGCTGATCACTTTGGTTGGGATTTTACGCAGTGGCTGGATCAGGGATTGGCCTTCGTGGCCCGGCGGCATCGCATTCAATACATAGAGCCTGCCACCTTTGAGGATACCCTCGAGATCACGACCTGGCTCTACAAGGTGCGGCGTACTTCTGCCACCCGTTACTATGGTTTCCATCGCCTCCGTGATGGCAAACTGCTGGCACAGATGGAAACACTATGGGCGCTGGTCGACCTGAAGACGGGTAGACCGAGTCGCCTGCCAGCCTCTTTTATCGACATTGTGGGATCAAATATCAGCAGAGAATAAGCCATTCTCTGACCACTTGGTTAACCAAATAGGGGCACGGCGCTGCCGTGCCCCTAGCCTGCATCCATCAATCGTTCACAGATCGAGATTGGCCATTTGTTCGTAGAACTTCCAACGCGTGATGACATCTTCGCGGATCGCCTCTAGCAACATCCCTGCCCGATCCGGATCAGATTGGCGCAGGGCACGGAAGCGATTTTGCTTGTACATAAACGTTTCGATATCCTCGGTCGGTACTTTGGAATCGAGCTGGAGCGGGTTTAATCCCTGATCCGCAAGGCGCGGGTCGTAACGGAACAGCGGCCAGAAACCACTCTTCACCGCATCTTCATGCAGATCCGTTGCCGTTGTCATATCGATTCCATGCGCGATGCAGTGGCTATAGGCGATGACCAGGGAAGGACCTTCATAGGATTCGGCTTCGCTGATCGCTTTCACCAGCTGGGTCATATTCTCGCCGTACGCAACCTGGGCAACATAGATATTGCCGTAGGTCATGGCAATCGCCCCCAGATCCTTCTTGGGCATGTCTTTACCCGCAGCGGCAAACTTCGCGACTGCCGCGCGCGGGGTGGCCTTCGACGCCTGCCCACCGGTGTTGGAATACACGCCGGTGTCAAGCAAAAGCACGTTTACATTTTTACCGGATGCCAGCACGTGATCCAAGCCACCATACCCAATGTCATAGCCCCATCCATCACCACCAAAGATCCAGATAGACTTGGAAACAAGGAAGTCCACGATACTCAGCAAGCGTGAGGCGAGAGGATCCTTCTGCTTCTCCAGGTAGGTCTTTAACTCATCGACCCGACGTCGCTGAGCCTCGATCTCCTCCTGCGATAAAAGATTAGCGTCGAGGATTTCCTTCGCCAGCACATCTTTACCATCCAGTTTGGCCTGCGCTA
This sequence comes from Anaerolineales bacterium, assembly GCA_041554155.1. GTDB lineage: Bacteria > Chloroflexota > Anaerolineae > Anaerolineales > E44-bin32 > E44-bin32. Next base: position 14,552 of record JBFFMI010000017.1, on the reverse strand, counting down.
ATTGCTCTCTTGCGTACTGGGTCAGCTTGTCTATAGTGAGCCGCATCCCCATACCAAACTCAGCGTTATCCTCGAACAACGAGTTCGACCACGCCGGTCCCCTACCGTCAAAGCGCGGGGCGTACGGCGTTGTTGGCAGGTTGCCACCGAAGATAGAGGAGCATCCTGTGGCGTTGGCAATGATGGCGCGATCCCCGAAAAGCTGGGTGACCAGCTTGACGTACGGCGTCTCACCACACCCCGCACATGCCCCGGAAAACTCGAACATTGTGGGTAGAAACTGGGAACCCTTGGTTGTGAAGCGGTTGAATAGCGCAGTATCGGGATCGGGAATCGTGAGGAAGTAATCCCACTTCGCGACCTCCTGATCCCGTATCGGCGGTTGCGGAGCCATATTGATGGCCTTATGCTCAGTCTTCTTGCCCTCTTCGTCCTTCCCGTACGCGGGGCAGATATGCACACAGTTGCCGCATCCGGTGCAGTCTTCCGGCGCAACTTGCAGTGAATACAACAAATTCTCCAGGCCACGACCTCTGGCTGGGACTGCCTGCCAACCTTCGGGCGCATCCCCATTTGCTAGTGCCGCATCATAAACTTTGGGGCGGATTGTGCCGTGCGGGCAAACGAATGCGCATTGATTACATTGAATACACGTCTCCGGGTCCCAAACCGGGATTTCAAGGGCTAGATTTCGTTTTTCATACTTGGTCGTCCCGGCAGGATAGGTGCCGTCATTGGGTAATAAGGACACCGGTATTTGCTCACCCCGCCGAGCGATCATCTCCCCGGTCACCTTTTGCACAAACTCGGGGGCTCTGGAGGGAACGGGCGGGAGCATTTCCTCTTTCGATGTCACTTTCTTCGGAAGCTCAACCTTGTGGATCCGCTCCCTGGCCAGGTTAGCGGCTTTGATGTTCATGTCAACGATCGCTTTACCTTTGCTGCCATACGTATCTTCAACGGCCATCTCGATCATATCGAGTGCTTGCTTATCGGGTAAGACACCTGATATCTCGAAGAAAGCGCTTTGCATGATGATATTGATGCGCCCTCCGAGACCTAAGGATTTCGCCAGCGAGTAGCCATCTATGACATAGAAGTTTGCTTCCTTTTCGATCAATGCCTTCTGTACTTCGACAGGCAAGTGATCCCATACCTCATCAGCTGCGTAGGGGCTATTCAGCAGAAATGTGCCACCTGGTTTGAGGTTTTTGAGCATGTCGTAGCGCTCGAGGAAGTGAAACGCGTGGCACGCCAGGAAATCCGCTTGTTGGATCAAGTACGTGCTTCTGATTGGGTTGGGGCTAAAGCGCAGGTGAGAAATGGTCATCGCACCCGCCCTCTTCGAATCGTAGACGAAGTACGCTTTAGCATAATAATCAGTGGCTTTGCCAATGATCTTGATCGAGTTCTTATTGGCTCCTACCGTTCCATCCGCTCCCAGCCCATAAAACATCGCCCGGTGGACTTCCTCACCCTCTGATGTGAAGGTGTCATCCCACGAAAGACTCGAATGCGTGATGTCATCAACGATCCCTACTGTAAAGTGATTGCGTGGTTTATCCGTTGCAAGGTTGTCAATTACAGACTTAGCCATACCCGGATTGAACTCTCGAGATCCCAGGCCATAGCGACCACCGAAAACAACAGGCCGCTTGCTATCAGCGAGATCTCCATTCACAACGGCTTCGCTAATTGCGTTTTGTACGTCGAGATAAAGCGGTTCGCCTTCCGCACCCGGCTCTTTGGTCCGGTCGAGTACAGCTATCCGCTTGGTAGTGGCAGGCAATGCTCGCACAAGCGCTGCTCCACTGAATGGTCGATAAAGCCGCACCTTGACGAGCCCCACCTTCTCACCCTGACCGACAAGGTGTTCAACGACTTCATGCATGGTGTCCGAGCCAGAGCCCATCATGACAACCACTCGCTCAGCTTCTGGATCACCTATATAGTCAAAGAGTTGATATTTTCGCCCGACAACTTCGGCAAACCGATCCATGTTTCTCTGCGCGATCTCAGGCACCTTCTCATAAAATTCATTTACGGTTTCGCGCGCAGCGAAAAACACGTCGGGGTTCTGGGCAGTTCCACGGATAGCTGGACGATCGGGCGAAAGCCCGCGCAATCGATGCGCTATAACCCACTCTTCATCGATCATCGCCCGCATGTCGTCATAAGTAAGTTCTTCGATCTTTTCAATCTCATGAGAGGTACGGAATCCGTCGAAGAAATGGAGGAAAGGAATGCGCGATTCAAGCGCGACGGCTTGTGCGATAAGTGCAAAATCCATCACCTCTTGTGGGTTGTTGGAAGAGAGCAGCCCCCAACCCGTAGCACGCGCAGCCATGACATCGCTATGATCACCAAATATCGAGAGCGCCTGTGCAGCGACCGACCGGGCGGCAATATGGAATACCGCGGGCGTCAATTCACCGGCAATCTTGAACATGTTTGGCAGCATTAAGAGCAAGCCCTGTGAAGCCGTGAATGTCGTTGTCAGAGCACCGGTCGTCAATGCACCATGAACTGCGCCAGCAGCGCCTCCCTCGGCCTGCATCTCGGTTACATCCGGGACTGTGCCCCAGATATTCGGCTGCCCGTCGGCAGCTTTCTCATCAGCAATCTCACCCATAGGCGAGGAAGGCGTAATTGGATAGATGGCGATGATCTCATTCGTGGCATAGGCAACATGTGCTGCTGCTGCATTCCCGTCATACGGCACTAAGGGCCGCTTGACCCCAACTTTAGCCATTCGAAACTCCTTTCAGGTACCAATACGTTATCATGGGGGATCTGGCGCGGCACAACAAAAGGCTGGCTTTACGCCAATCCCCAAAGAGTCTAGAATTCTTTAGGTTATGTCAGTAGTGAAGAAGACATCCTAAACCGGAGGATAACTGTCACTATTAGAGATCCTCTTTTTCCGCCATGCTAATATCGTCTTTGATCCATAATCCGGGAGGTACGATGTCAAGTTTAAAAACAACCTATATGGGCATCGAACTTGAAGCGCCTATCGTTGTGGCAGCCAGTTCGATCTCCAGCTTGATCGACCGGGTCAAGCTCGCCGAACAGGCTGGCGCGGGCTTGCTCGTGATCCGCTCGCTTTTCGAGGAACAGATCCAGATGGAGGCCCTGCGGATGGAAGATCAGCTATCTGTAGGAGCCGACAGCTTCCCCGAGGCACTGAGCCATTTCCCGGAGTTGGAGCACGGCGGAGCGCAGGAACATCTCATGTGGGTTGAGAAGACCCGGGCCGATGTCGATCTCCCCTTGATCGCTAGCCTCAACGCCGTCTCTCCCGGCGCCTGGATCGATTATGCCAAACAGCTTGAAGCCACCGGTGTTGATGGCCTTGAATTGAACGTCTACGCAGTCGCAACCAACCCCAAACAGGCCGGGTCCGATATTGAGAAGACTCTCTACGAAACGGTTCAGGCGGTTAAGGCTGAAGTGAAGATCCCTGTAGCCGTGAAACTCAGCCCGTTTTACACCTCTGTCGCCAACGTTGTCCACGAGCTGGATAAACACGGTGCAGATGCTGTCGTTCTCTTCAACCGCTTCCTGCAACCTGATATCGACCTCGCTACAGAGAGTCTCAAGCAGGAGATGGTCTATAGCTCTGATGAGGAATTGAAGCTGCCGCTGCGCTGGGTCGCTTTACTCTACGGGCGGGTAAAGGCTGATCTTGCACTGAACACCGGGGTTCACTCGGGGCTGGATGCCGCCAAGGCCTTGCTCGCCGGTGCACAGATCGTCCAGGTTGCGTCGGCATTGCTCGAGAACGGGATCCCCTATCTCTCAACCATGCTGCGCGAGCTGGAGGGCTGGATGGAAGCTCAGGGCTATGAAGGGTTGGATGATTTCCGCGGCAAGCTGAGCCAGAAGAAGGTTGATGACCCCTTCGCATTTGAGCGGGCGCAATACGTCAAGTTGCTGATGAGCCAGAAGTAGCCTCGATTCGACAGCGCGCAGTTTGTAGGCACCTTTGTTAAATGTTGTGGGCGGGGATAGCCCCGCCCTTACCCATTTATGATGCGATCGACCGGCCATCGCAACCTGTCGGGTTCTCCCGAAAGATCATAAAACTTCGATCGAAAAGGGCAGGATCAGATTCAAAATCAACCCCAGCACGAACATGCCCCCCGCCAATTTGTTGTGGAAGAAGGCGGCTGAAACGAACCAGAGTGGCCAGACAGGATAATTCTCGGGGGGCGAGCTGGGTTTGGGCTCATTGTAAATCTTGAGCACCTGCAACAGACGCGGCAAAGCCAAGACCACTAACAACACCCAGACACCCAGCGTACCGGTCAAAACCAGGATCAGCGTCACAATGTAGAAAAGCACCATCAACGCCTGATTCAGCCACAGCGACGTGCGCTCACCCAGGAGCACCGGCAGCGTACGGATTCCCTTATCTTGATCAACTTCACGTTTATCGATGTGTTTTCCCACCAGTACTGTGGTGACCACCAGGGCATAGGGGATGCAGGCAAGCCAGACGCCGGGTGGCGGTAACGTGCCAGCTGTGACAAAGTAGGTTCCACCGATCATCAGGGGGCCCCATACAACAAACACACCTGGCTCCCCGAGTCCGATATGTTTGAGCTTGATCGGTGGCGCCACGTAAAAAACACTGATAAATAAACCCGCCAGGGCAAAAACGAGCGTTGGCCAGCCCACTGTGAATATGAAATAGAGCATGATCGCAGCATCGATCAAGTTCACCGCCAGTATCGCCGTCAGCAGACCCCGCTTCGAAATTAAGCCACCAAGCACGGGGTGGGGGGCATATAGCGCCCGGGTGTATTCATCGGTGTCCACGCCGCCTTCCATATCGAAGTAGTCGTTGATCATGTTGTTGGCGGCATGGGCAAGCACCAGGCCGATCACGGCCAGAGCGAAATTGACGTAGTTCACCCTCTCAGCCAGGACGGCTGCCAGCAAGCCACCAATCAAGCCGGACGTGGCCGTCATCGAGAAGACCGCCGCCCGGGTGATAATCAACCATTTGCTGATCGTATCCATCTCCTTCTCGGGAGACAGGTTAGCTGTATCAATCACTTCTTTCCAGTTTGATAGCAAAGACATCAGACCTCCATTGGCAATTTGCTGTCCGAATAGAGTCTATCCTCGATGGAGTCTGTTGTACAGATTCATAACGGGGGATGTGTGATGAAGCCGTCATTGGGCAGGCGAGAGAACCATTCAGCGAGAGGGAAAACCCCGCCCTGATGCTTCCCATCCATTGCTTAGATCAAAGCATGTCATCCAGCTTAGGTGATGGTTTTCTCTGCTCACTCCCAGCGAAAATCCGCGCCGCGAGCAAACCGACATCCAAAATGATGCCAGCAAGTACACCAGTACTCAGCCAGTGGTCACTTAACGCTTCCCCGAACCAGAAGCTGCGCATAAGCTGTACTACATAGGTCAAGGGCAGGAAATCGGCCACACGCTTAATCGTGTCCGGCAACATTTCGCTTGGCATCCCTTCCCCCGAAAGGAACATCATTGGGTAAAAGATCACCATGCTTACGGCGCCAGCTGAAGTACAATCGGATGATCCCTGGCAAACCTGAACGATTGAAGAGTATTTTCCCCACAACCGGGCACATCAAGGGTTGGTGAAGGTGCCCGGAGGAGGTCATAATACAAAGATGCGGGTACTGATTACCGGTGCCACTGGGTTCATCGGGTCACACCTCTGTCGCGCGCTGGTTGAGGCAGGCCATACGATCAGGGCGCTTATCCGTCCGACAAGTTCACTCGCACTTATCGATGGGCTTGAAGTGGATTTGGCCGTTGGAGATTTGATGGACCCTGACTCCTTGTATACCGCCATGCGCGGTGTGGATGTCGTCATGCACTGCGGCGCCGAAGTTGGCGGCTGGGTGGATCGCAAGTCGATGGTGGCCAGCCATATCGTCGGCACCGAGCACATCCTGCAGGCAGCGATGCATGCAAACGTGGATCGCCTTTTGCACACGTCGTCCGTCGCCGCCCTCGGCGTACCCGAGCTGACGCCAGCGGGACATGAACCAGTTCTGCTCGATGAGCTGCACACCTGGAACTATGATCCCGACGATTGGCCTTACGGCTATGCTAAACACTGCGCCGAGCAGCGCGTGCTAGAGGCTGTAGATTCCGGCCTGGATGCAATGATTCTGAACCCGACTGCCGTGATCGGTCCCGGGGATAAAAACCTCGTGGCCTCCGCCATCGTCTACCACATGGGTCGAGGCAGGCGGCCTCCCATCCCGCCAGGTGGCATCAATGTTATCCACGTAGCCGATGTTGTTGCCGGCTACCTGGCAGCGATGGAACATGGCCGTCGGGGCGAGCGTTATATCCTCGGCGGCCAGAACCTCCCTTTTGATGTTTTCCTTCAGGCGATCGCCCGGGTTGTGCAAGTTTCACCACTTCGCCTGCGGCCCCCATTGTGGATTTTTAACCGCCTTGCTGGCATCATCGACTCTCTGGGCCCTGTGCTTAAGTTGCCCGTGCGCGGCCACATCTTGCGAATGGTTGGTCGCCATTTTTATTACGATATGTCCAAAGCCGGGCGAGAATTGGGTTTCTACGCCACGAAGACATACCAGGATGCTATCCAGTCGGCCCACGATTGGTACAGAACCCACCTCGATCCCATAACAGCCTAAATACCTCTGGTACGACCAGCTAGCGCCCTCTTGAATTCAGGCGTGTTACACTAGGCAACAGTTAAGATTCTAGGGGGATGCTGGCCTTGGAAAAATCCGCAGCTAGCGATTCTAGCTCTCCGAATCTCTGGATCTCCGCCCTGCGTGCAGCAGCCGGTGTTGCGCGCCAGGCCACTGCAAACCAGCAAGACGTCATCCATGCGGTCACCGATGAGCTATCGCGTTTACAGCTACGCGGTGGCGTGTCGCTGATGACCGATGAAGGCCAGCTTCTGGTTCAGTCACGTTCGCTGCCTAAAAAAATCGAGGACGCGCTCGAAAGCCTGACTGGTCAGCAGATATCCGGCTATCGGTTTGACCCGGATTCGGTTGACATATACCGCCAGGTCCTCCAGAGCGGTGAAGCCTTATTCACTGACGATCGTTCCGCAGTCGTCACGCAAATAATGCCCCCTTTTCTACAGCCAATGTTGCCAAAGGTGATGAAACTCCTGGGCGCTGAGAATGTGATCATTGCCCCCCTGATTCTGGGGCAAATCGTGATCGGCACGATCAATGTCTCTTCCAGGGATCTCTCTCCGGATGACATCCCCATGGTGTCAGCTCTCGCTGACCACGTAGCAATTGCGCTCGGCCATGTGCGCGCCCGATCCGAGCTCGAGTCATCGCTCCAGCTTCAACAACTTCGCTCTCAGGTGGCTGTGGCAGCAAGCAGCGCACTGGAGTTGCCACTCGTGCTCGAGCGGATCGTAGACACCGCGATCGACGAAATTGGAGCAGATGCGGGCGCCGTTGCACTCATCGACAAGGAACAGAATAAACTCAGTTTCCCATACGCGCGCGGTATTCCCGCCGAACTCATACACGATACGAACATTGCGAGCAGGAACGTCACAGCCACCCTGGATCGGCGGCGCCCGCTTGTGATCAACGACTACCAAAACTCCGAAGCCGCCACGGAAGCTGGCCTTGCTTCCGGGTTGCAGGCGGTGCTTGGAACATCACTCCAGGTCGATGAAACTGCGATTGGTTTGCTTATGGTTTTTTCCTTCAAGCGGCAGTTTAATTTCTCCCAGCACCATGCCGATAAGTTGTTGTCGATTGCATCCATTGCCTCTGCCGTCATACAGAATGCGCACCTGTATTCACAAGCCAAGCGGCGTGCTGAGGAGTCGCAGGCATTGATTCATACTGCCCGCTCCATCTCTTCCCTGCTTGATGCTGATACGGTGTTACAGGAGATCGCGCAGCAAGCCAACCTCCTGCTCGATGCCGATGGAAGCCGCATCCACCTGATCGACCAAGATTCCAACATGTTAAATTGTGTCGTGGCGATTGAGCCCGATGCTGAGGCCATCATGGACTTCCCGATTGCTGTTGGCCAGGGCTTGACAGGCATGGTGGTCGAGACGGGTGAACCGCAGATCATCAACGATCCCGTCCTTGACCCGCGTGGCGTCCAGGTGCCGGGAACTCCCTTGGATGAAGCCGAGTGTCTGGCTATCGTGCCGCTTTCGATCCGTCAACGCACAATGGGCGCTATGGCTGTTCGCAGACTGGGGTATGAGCGCCCCTTCACCCAGGACGATCTCGATTTACTCATGGGGCTGGGCGCCCAGGCGGCCATCTCGATTGAAAATGCCCACCTCTATGGTCACATCGAGTCACAGGCTCATGTCCTCGAACAACAGGTTGCCGAACGCACGCGCGAGCTATCGCTCTCTGAAGCCCGCTTTCGATCCTTGGTGGAGAGTGCCCAGGCGGGTATCTTCCAACTAGACCAAACAGGACATATCGAATACACCAACCAGGCTTTATTAGACATGTTCGGCCTCGATGCTGAAGAGATCCTTGGCAAGCGATTTACAGAACTGAGCGTGCTCCCCGATGATGAAATGCATTTAATGTTTGACCAATTCACCGACCGCCAGCTCGGGAGGCGTGATCCCACAGAGATACTCGAGATCGAATTTCAAACATCGAGCGGTCAACCCATCTCAACCTTGATGGGCGTTAGCGTGATCAAGGATGATGCTGGAAATCCGCAAGGTTTAACCGGCGTCATTACCGATATTAGTGAACGCAAGAAGCTTGAAAAGGCGCTTGAAGCTGAACGTGACCGACTCGAGACATTGCTGGAGAATATTGGCGATGCCGTCATGGTGAATGATCTTGAGGGTCGCATCCTCTTTGTCAACCCGGCCTGGGAACGAATTCATGGCTACTCGGCAGCCGAAGTGCTGGGTAAAGAACCCGGCCTTCTGCGCAGCCCTCAGTACAGCAACAAAGATCATGATGACATGCTGGAGGCCATAAGAAGACGCCATGTCTGGCAAGGCGAGGCCACCATGCAGCGTCGGGATGGCACAAGTTATGAGGCGGCAGTCATCATGACCCCCATCCCTGGCTCTTCGGACAAGGATACAAATTACGTCACCGTTATGCACGACATCAGTGCCCTGAAGGAAGTCGACCGCCTGAAGAGCCAGTTTGTATCCGACGTGTCGCATGAGCTACGCACCCCGCTGACCAACATCCGACTGTACCTCGATTTACTTGAGCGGGTGCAGGACAAGGGGCGTGTCGATCGCTATCTGGAAACACTCTCGAGGGAGAGCGATCGCCTGGCAAACTTGATCGACGACCTGCTCTCACTTTCACGCCTTGATGTTGGAGCCACCACTTTCCAGCCCCGGATGGTCGATCTCAACCAATTGCTCACATCCCTGGTGGCAGATAGGACATCGCTGGCCACCAAACAAGGTCTTGCGATTGAGATCCAACTGGAAGACGACCTGCCCCAGATCACAGGCGATGAACGCTTGCTTGGCCAGATCTTCACAAACCTGCTTACCAACGCGATGAACTACACGGCCGAAGGCGGCACCATATGCATACGTGCAAAGCGCGGCGCCCATCAGGGACTGGCTGGTGTCATCGTCGAGGTTGATGACACAGGCCTCGGCATCGCACAAGAAGAGCAGGTGGATATCTTCAAACGCTTTTTCCGGGGGGATGCCAGCCGCTCAACAGGCGCGCCCGGGACCGGGCTTGGACTGGCCATTTGTGAGGAGATCGCACAGCGCCACGGTGGATTGATCTCTGTGTCGAGTGAGGGTGTTCCGGGCCAGGGCTCCTGTTTCGCTGTATGGTTGCCGATCGAGGACGTACGCCCGACCTAATCACGCTCCGGCCGTCTGTGGGCGGATTGTGTATCCTTTCCCGTTCCCCCACCTATCGTTCACATTCGGAACTTCGAGAAACCGTCAGCAAGTACGACGGCTTGGCTTGCGGCTACACACTCATGCTAGTCGGTAGGTCGATCCATCGACTCCTTTTGTCACTTCAATGCGGGTGGGGAAGGCTTCCTTTAATTCATCGATATGCGTGATAACCAGGATCAAATCGAAATCATCCTGAATGCTGTTGATGGCTGAAATGAGGTATTCACGTCCACGCATATCCTGTGTTCCAAACCCCTCATCGATAAAGAGGCTGCGGAGTTGAGCTCCGGCCCGATGCGCCAATAGACGCGAGAGTGCGATTCGTATTGCAAAGTCGATGCGAAAAGCTTCGCCACCTGAATACAGCTCATAGGGGCGGCTGCCAAGATCGTCCGAGATGATGATATCCAGTGCCTCCCGTAACTCGCCGGTCTTAATCTCGCGTTGGGTTTCAATCCGCACATGCATTCGCCCTTCCGTCATGCGCGTTAATAATTCGTTGGCTGTGCGCTCCAGATCGGGCACAGCGGTCTCGATAATCATCGCAGGAACACCGCGTTTACTAAATGCTTCCCGCAGTTCTTCGTATGCGCTCAGCGCCTCGGCTTCCGCATCGCGCTCGGATACGCGCCGGGCACGTTGCTCTGCAAAAGCCTCCAGCGCAGCAATCTGCTGGCGTGCCGCACCGACACGCTCATCCGCCAGACGCTTTTCCGCCCGGAATCGATCGAGATCGGCCTGGGTCAGGGAAGCCTGTCGCAGTGTCTTCTCGCTCTCATCGGCGCGGGCATCAAGCTGCTGACGTTCAGCCGTATCCGCCTCCAATTCCTTACGCCAACGCTCAATCCTCTCGCCGAGAGCCCCGGCACGTTTTCGAGCCTCCCCTGCGTGGCCGATGGCGGTCTCCAATTCGCCGGCCCTTTTCTCAAGTGCTGGACGCTCGGTTAATTTTCCGTCAAGCGCACGTTTGCGCATTTCGAAATCTGCGATCGCTTTATCAAGTTCTGCTACACGCTCGCGGTTCTGGCGGTATTGTTCTCGTCGTGCAACAATCTCAGCCTCCAGCGTGGCGATGAGTTCATGGGAGTGATCCTCCGAGAGCGGTTGATTACACGTGGGACAGATCGGCTCATCGGCCGATTGCAGCGTTTCTACCCGTGCTTTAATAGGCTCAGTTTCCGGTCCCAGGGCTTCATTCACACCACGCAAGGTGGCCGCATCCCTGGACGCGATCTCTCGCTCAGCTTCGATCTGCTCTCTTTCCTGCTCTAACGGTTGCAGCTGAGCCAGAGCCGAATGAACCGTCTTCAGCGCGGCTTCCAGCGCTGTCTGGTCAGCTTGCGCGTTCGCCGTTTGCAGCTCTTTTTGCGCTTCTTCAATTTCGTTTGCTCGCTGGCGAATACGTTTCGAAAGGTCATCAATTTGCCGCTGCAGTCCAACCAGCTCTTTACGGGTCTCTTCCAGACCAGACCATTCTTTTTCGCTCTCCGTGAGCTTCTCCCCTAATGTCCTGGCTTTCGTCTCGGCTTCTTGCAACTCGCTTTCACGCTCATCTTGCAGGGCAAGCTCACGATCAATCTCTGTCAAACGGCCTTCCAGCCGCTCGATCCCAGCTTTTGTAGTGTTAATCTTCTCGCGGGCACGACTCTCGTAAAGTTCCCACACATTCAGCCCGAGGATGTTTGCGAGCACCTGCTTTCTTTGCGCTGGTGTTTTGGTGGTGAACTCGTCGGCGCGTCCCTGAAGCAAGAATGCCGAGTTTACAAAGGTTTCGTAATCGAGTCGAAGGAGCTCATCAATCTTTACTTGCGTGTCGCGAATGGTAGCATCGGATAACCCCCGCCAACTTTCCACGGATTCGTCCCAGACCTGAAATTCAAGCAGGGAACTGCCACGTTTACCGGCTTTTCGCTGGCGTATAACCCGGAAGCGCTCACCGCCTTGCAGGAAAGTGAGCGCCACCCGCATGTCCGTCTCGCCCTGATGGATGAGGTCGTCTGGGCTGTTACTACGGGCTTTGCCCCAGAGCGACCATGTGATCGCATCCAGGATGGATGATTTCCCGGCACCGTTCTGGCCCGCCAGACAGGCGACCTGCACGCCTTCCAGGATTAGAGGCGGAGGGTCTCGATAGGCAAGAAAGTTGTGCAGTTCGATTTCAACGGGGATCATAGGGACATGTGCTCGGTCAATCCATCAATCGCTAGGCGGAGTCGCTGAAAATCTCTTCCGCTCGCGCCAGCAGGTTTTTCCGCCGCTCGGGGTCAACTTTGCGGCTCTCAAAGTACTGTTCTAGTAGTTGTGCTGAGGTTAGGGTTTCGGGCGCAAACTCTCCCAAGCGGGCGCGCGCCTCGACCTCGACGTCGCGCACGATGCTCACGCTCTGTGCTCCTTCAAGCGCGGCCTCGATCTCGCGCTCGCGCAGCGTCGCGCTTTGCTCAGCGCTCATCGTGATCGCCACGCGCACCACGGACTCTTCAAACTGCTGCCCTTCCAGCGTGCGCAATACCACGTCGGTGGGATCGCCCTCGCCGCGAACGTCCAGCTCAATGGTATGAAACGGCCTGGCATTAACCCCGACGAACTGCCATCTGGTTTGCTCACGCTGTAGTTCGACCCACACAAAACCTTTGGGCTCTCTCTGCTCACCAAAATCAATCCGTTCCAACGATCCGCTGTAAACCACCGAAGGATAGGCACCTTCATTGACATCCTGATGCTTATGCAAGTGGCCTAGTGCTACATAATCCCACGCTTCATCAGCAACTGTAGATCGCAGAAGCGGTAAATCGCTGCCCAGCATAACCGAGCGTTCTGAACCAAAACTGGCCGCCTCCACTGTGAAATGTCCCGCGAGGACACGCGGCATATCCTGTTCCTGGGCTTTTGCTGCTAGATCACGAAGACGCGCGGATATCTCTGTCCGCAAACCCTGGTTCAGCTCTTCGATGGATTTTCCCTGATATTTCGTCCAGGCCATTAAGCGATTGCGCATGGGATAGGGCATCCAGGCCAGAAAGACGGGGCCGCTTTTAGTCTCGACGATTTGCCCTTCATCCTTATACCCAACTATCACACCTGGAACATCCAGCGCCCGGAAGATATCGAGACTGTTTGCCTTGACAGCCATCCCTGGCATGTCATGATTGCCCACCAACAGGAGTGTGGGCATACGATCCGCTAGCCGCTTGATGCGCTGTGCAAATTCGCGCTGCTGTGTGGGTTCGGGGTTGCGGTCTTTAAACGCGTCGCCGGCGAAGACGGCCAGATCTGCTTCATGCTCGATGGCATAATCAATCACCTCATCGAGCCGATCGAGAAAATCGCGCACTCGTGTGGACGTCCCTGTACTCGGGTCGATGCGACCGTAATTTTCCATGCCGATGTGGACATCGGCAAAATGGATCATGCGGATAGGCGCACTCATCGCGTGGATCTAACGCCTCCAGATCTTCTTTGCTTAACCAGGGCGGTCAGTCTTAGGTCGCTCCAGCCCGAGCAGACTCAAACAGAGAAATAGCTCCCCACGGTGGTGGATTTGCTGCTCGAAGACGTGCCACAGGATCCAGCCCAATTTGGGTGTGCCATCATCCGGCACCTGAATAATGCGATTGAAGTCATCAACCGGGATCGAGGCAAGATAGTCCATCGTCTTCTGATGTACGTGTGTGAGGGCTTCCCGCAATGCTTCCACGTCATCGGGCCCGTTTTCTTCTGGCCACCCGGACAACTCGCGCCGAACCACATAATGGATCCAACCCTGTTCAAGGTTGATGATATGTCGCAGAATATCTCCCACAGTGCGGCTGTAATGCTCGGTTGGTCGGAATTTGAGATGCTCATCGCCCAGCAGAGATACCGCCCGCATCAAATCACTCCAAACTTTATTCCAATGATCAAAGAATTGCGCAGCGTTCATGAGGTCTCCTTTCGATGAACCCAGCGGTCGAGATTATGTGGTTGCTGGTATTCGATTAATTTATCGATCAAAACACCGGGATCAGATTCACTGATAAGAAGTTCCCGATGCTCCGAGTAGATGAATCCATGATCTCGCGCATGTTCAATCAACTTTAACATGGGTGAGAAATAGCCATCCACATTCAATACCCCTACAGGCTTGGCATGCAACCCGATCTGAGACCAGGTCAGAATCTCAAAAAGTTCTTCAAAAGTGCCGAACCCGCCCGGCAGCGCGATGAAGGCATCAGCCAAAGCGGCCATCTTGGCCTTACGGGTGTGCATATCCTCCACAACATGCAGTTTGCTCAGCCCGTTGTGCATCAACTCGGGGGTCTCAAAGATTTTCGGAATAACCCCGACCACACTCCCGCCATTGCCAAGCACGGCGTCGGCCAACCGCCCCATCATCCCCGTGTTGCCCGCTCCATAGACGAGGCCCAGACCTCGATCGCTGAGCACTTTGCCGGTCTCATCCGCGGCTTCCAGGAAGGATTTTTCGATCTGGTCGCTTGACCCACAATAAACACAGACTGTATTCAGCGATGACAATATCTTGCTCCTTTCGTCCAGGTCAGCCGACTAGCGATCAGCACGCATCAATGCGCGAATTTTATGGGCATCCGCATCCAGCGCGCCGCGTTCTGCTTGCGTTGCCGGACCAACATGAATACGTAGCCCGCACGAATCACCCCGAAAGCGGGGCACG
>JBFFMI010000016.1:0-24830 GCA_041554155.1 Anaerolineales bacterium | reverse complement strand
GAAGTACGAACCTGACCCGGTCCTTGCGCATGCCCTGGATGTGCTCTTCATCTTGCACGCAGATCATGAACAGAACTGCAGCACGAGCACGATGCGCAATATCGGTTCAGCGAAAGCTGATCCGTACAGCGCTATCGCCGGTGCGGCAGCAGCCCTTTACGGACCGCTGCATGGGGGCGCAAATGAGGCTGTCTTGCGCATGCTGACCGATATTGGCGAAATTAAGAATGTCCCTGAGTACGTCAAGCGAGTTAAAGCGGGTGAGTTCCGCCTGATGGGTTTCGGCCATCGTGTTTATAAAAACTTTGATCCCCGCGCGCAAATCATCAAACAAGTTGCCGACCAGGTCTTTGAGGTCACAGGACGCAACCCGCTGCTTGACATCGCTCTTGAACTCGAGCGTATCGCATTAGAGGATGAGTATTTCGTTGAGCGCAAGCTCTACCCCAACGTCGATTTCTACTCCGGGCTCATCTATCAAGCCTTAAGCTTACCGGTTAATATGTTTCCCGTACTCTTTGCCATCGGGCGAACGGTGGGCTGGCTAGCCCAGTGGCAGGAATTACTTAACGATCGCGAGCAAGCTATAGCCCGCCCTCGCCAGATCTACCTCGGTGAAGAGATGCGCGACGTTCCCTCGAAATAGTCGCCAGATAAACCTTTTCCATTAACACAAAAACGCAGGCGCACGCCTGCGTTTTTACATGCTGGCCCTTGCCGGGCTCATGACTCTGAAGGCTCTGCTGTCAGCTTCCCACCTCGAACCGTTGCCCCCAGTACAATCCCGGCACTGATCAAGACGATATTCTTGATGATGTATTGTCCTTCCAGGGTTGGCACCCAGGGAGCGATCACGAATGTCTCTCCCGGGAAGATGAAGAGCGGGGTTATGGTTCCGAGCATCTGGACAAATAGGAGCAGTAGGGTCAACCGCATCCCTCGCCCGATGAGCAACCCTATGCCGATAATGCACTCCCAGATTGCCAGCAAGAGGACAGCTAACCTTCCCGGGATGATGCTGAATGTGAGTATCGTGATCGTCCGAGCAGCTATGCTCTCCGCCGAGCTTAACCCGGGAAAGAATTTCAATATGCCGAACCAGAAGAAGATCAACCCCAGGCTAATGCGCAACAGCAGGAGCCCATTTCTGGCCATCCAGCCCGTCAATCGATGGTCTATCCTTTTATACAGCGATAGGTAGGTTGATCGCATGAGAACGACTCCAGAATCAGCTAGATTTTCAAGATTCGTTTGAAGAAAAAGATAGCTTGGAACCTATTGTGAAAATTGTATCAAACAGTGCAAGGGCACTCCACGAAACCCCCTGAAAATTCCATCGCCATCAATTCGGGTAGGAATGGTGTTTTATGCAGGATTTCTTACCGCTCAAACGTGTGACTTTCCCCACTATGTCCTTTCGGGCGCTAAACGGCATGATCATATTGATTTCCGACGTCGAGAGAAGAGTGGGGTATGTGTAAGTGACCGGTGCCATAGGCGCCGAATCAACACTCACAGTTTTGGCTGTCACCCAGGGACAATGGGGCGAGCGCATCGCAGAGAATATCACCGCCAACGCTCCTTCTGATTGGATTGTCCAGTCCTGGGCGGCGCCGCGCGTTATTCCCCCCATCGTCGACGACCCTGAGGATTTCTTACCCGAATCCTTACCTCAAGCTGAGCTTGTCATCGCCCTTGGCGATGTCGGTGGTTTAGCACAGTTGATCCCGGATGCTGCCCGTTTAGCCGGCGCGAAGGCAGTAATTGCCCCGATCGACCGCAACGAGTCACTACCATCCGGTCTGGCCCGGCAGCTGGAGGGCTGGTTGGAAAACATGGGTATTGCGGCCGTATTTCCCAAGCCCTTTTGCTCGCTTACTGAAACCAGCTACAACCGCACGCCGCTGGTCCGCAAATATGAAAATGAACTCATAGCCCGCTTTGCCCGGCACTTTGGCAAGCCCGAGATCAAAGCCGATGTTGAGAATGGCCAAATCAGCCGGACGGAAGTAATGCGCGACGCTGCCTGCGGGTGTGCCCGCCATGTCAGCGACAACTTGATTGGCACCCCGGTTGAGGACGCACTCGAAGAAGCCGGCATGCTGCACCACCATTATCCCTGCCTGGCGAGCATGAATAAGGATGCGGATTATCTCGATACATTAATGCATGTCTCTGGCAACTTGCTGATCGACGCACTCAAAGATGAGCTATCCGCTCACTTGGCAACGATATATATACGACCCCAGGGTCTATCCGAAGACGCAGGAGGCGAAGAAACCAATGGATAAACTTACACTTGCCATTCCCACCTTATTCGGCGATCACCATACTACAGCCGTTAAAAACCTTATTGAAAGTCTGGATGGTGTGCAGGAAGCTTATGTCAGCTCTGCCTTCAACCAGGTCCAGGTTACGTACGACAAGAAAAAGCTATCCCCCGAACAAATAGAAACGGTACTCGCCGAGCAAGGCTATGATGCTACCGACCCCGAAACGGCGTATGCAGTAAGCGCGGGTGAGCGGATCAACCGCCATACTGCAGCGATCAGCGGTGTAGGAGACTCGCTCTCCTTCACTCAGGCTACCTCATTCGAGGGTCGACCACTCTGGCCCTGCCCCGGCTTTTCACCCGTAACCCCTACTGATGATGCATAGGTAAAAGGAGAAGGAGATACCCCATGGCTGAAGAAACCAAAAAGAAAAAGGGCAGATCGGTCCAAGAAAAGTCGTTAGATCCAGCCGCGCAGGAGATGCTCATATATGCCGAGGAGCTAGGTCTTGAAACGGCTTTTGAGCGCGCAGATAAAATGGCGCCTTGCCCGATTGGTTCTGGCGCAAGCGGTGTATGCTGCAAAGTCTGTTTCATGGGACCCTGCCGCCTGACAAAGGATGGCCAGACCGGCGTTTGTGGAGCAACTGCAGATACCATCACCGCCCGCAACTTCGCCCGGGCCGTTGCTGCAGGCTCCGCCGCCCACTCCGATCACGGGCGCGATCTGGCTTTCACTCTTAGGGCTGTCGCTAAGGGGGAGGCACAGGGATATAAGATTCGCGATCCATTCAAACTGAAGAAACTTGCGAAAGAGCTGAAGATTGAAACCGAGGGCCGTGAGGTGAGCGATATCGCCCTTGATGTCGCCGAGATATGCTTGGCGATGTTCGGACAGCAGGATGGCGAGCTCTTCCCAATCGAACGCGCACCCCAGAAACGTAAAGATCTGTGGCGAAAACTCGGGCTTGTGCCGCGCGGGATCGATCGCGAGATCGTGGACGTATTGCATCGCACCCACATGGGCGATGACCAGGACCCCGAACATATTCTGCACCAGGCCTTACGTGCCGGGATGGGAGATGGCTGGGGCGGCTCGATGATTGCCACGGATATCTCCGACATTCTATTCGGTACCCCTAGCCCATTATTAGGCCAGATGAACTTGGGTGTCCTGAAAGATGATGAAGTAAATATCCTGGTACACGGACACGAACCTACGCTCTCAGAAATGATCCTTGCTGCGACACAAGATCCCGAGCTGATCGCCTATGCAGAGGAGAAAGGCGCCAAGGGCATCACGCTTGCTGGCATCTGCTGCACCAGCAATGAGACACTGGTCCGGCAGGGTGTTCCCTCCGCAGGAAACTTCCTGCATCAGGAGCTGGCAATCATCACCGGTGCCGTAGAAGCTATGGTGGTCGATGTGCAATGCATTATGCAGGCACTGCCCAACCTGGCCGACAACTTCCACACCGAAGTGATCACAACCTCCCCCAAGGTCAAGATTACCGGCGCAACCCATATAGAATTTGACGAGCGCAAGGCTTATGACATTGCCAAAGATATCGTCAAGAGGGCGATTGATAATTACACCAACCGCGGTGATGTGAGAATCCCTGATTACACCTCCGACGTCATCCCCGGTTTTTCCCATGAGTACATTAATTACATGCTGGGAGGCTCCTATCGGGCATCCTTCCGCCCCCTGAACGACGCTGTGATGTCCGGCCGCATTCGGGGCGTTGTGGCCAATGTCGGCTGCAACAACCCCCGCAGCACACAGGATGCCAACCACGACTTCCTGGTCAGGGAATTGCTCAAACGCGACGTGCTGCTGGTTGAAACCGGGTGTGGTGCTATTGCCAGCGGTAAAGCCGGCTACCTACTACCGGAAGCCGCACTGGAGATGGCCGGACCAGGCTTGAAAGAGGTATGTGAAGCCACCGGTATGCCGCCTGTGCTGCATATGGGATCATGCGTCGACAACACCCGCATACTCACCGTCCTCAGCCAGGTGGTCGAAGAAGGCGGACTAGGTGATGACATCAGCGACGTTCCAGCTGTCGGTATCGCCCCCGAGTGGATGAGCGAGAAGGCCCTGGCGATCGCATCCTACTGTGCTGCCTCTGGTGCCTACGTCATCCTGGGCGTCAATAACCCGGTGGAGGGTAGTGACGAGGTAGTGCGCATCATGAGCGAAGGCTGGGAATCCATGGTCGGCGGGAAGGTCGAGTTTGTCGCTGAAGTCGAGGATATGCTTGCTCGCATACTGGAGCACATCGACAAGAAGCGTGCAGCGCTGGGATTACCCGCGTACGAACCCGAGAAATTCGGCGCCAGCGGAGATTGGCGAATGGATAAGCTGGAAGAACTTGCCCCAGAAGAGCGCGCTGAAGCACTCTATGGGATGCCCGCCGGCGACTAGTCCTAGTCGCATGAGTCTGTAAGGAGCTTGGTACATGTCACGCTATATAGCAACCCGGGCTATTCGCGGCGCAAACGCTATCGTGCACGAAGCAGAAGTAATGCTCAAGCGCGCCCTGACGGAGAAGGGTCCCGACACGCCCGTATCTTTCCCGAACACCGCTTATTACATGCCGTTCATCCTGGGGATGACTGGCGAAGAAGTTACCACGATTGGGGGCCTGGAATCTGCCCTGCAAAATGCAAAGAATCTTCTTCACCCCCTACCCACCGATTCGCGCTGGACGCCATACCTGGGCGAGACGCTCGATTCCGGTATGGCAACCCTCTTCGCTGAGGAGATCATCGAAGCCCTTCGAACGGTCTACGGCCTACAGCCCGAGCCAGTTCCTGGCTTGACTCTGGCCGGCGGCACGATCTATGCCAATGGCAATGGCAGCGAGCCATCGCTTGTTGACCGGGCTAATGGCGCCATCGATGATATCCAGCTGCGGTCCTGGGGGATCTCGCTTGTTGACGGGCGCATGCCCGGCTTCGCCGCCATCGTCGGCTGCGCAAAATCAAATGAGGTTGCGGTTAAGATCGTTCGGGAACTCCAGCGCCGCAACATCCTGACCTTCCTGGTCGGCAATGTTAATGGCCGCTCGATCATCCACCAGCTGATCGAGGAAGGCGTGGAGCTGGGTTTCGACACCTACACCGTGCCCTTTGGCACCGATACGATTTCAGCGATTTACCCGCTCGGCTTTGCCGTTCGGTCCGCGCTGACCTTTGGCGGTATGAAAGGCGGCCAGGCACGCGACATCCTTCTTTACAACAAGAACCGTGTCTTCGCCTTCGTGCTTGCATTGGGCGAAATTGATGATCTCAAGTACGCCACAGCTGCCGGCGCCATCAATTTTGGCTTCCCGGTCATCGCCGACACGATCATCCCCGAAATCCTCCCCACCGGCGTTACGACCTACGAGCACGTGATCTCAATGCCTTTCAATGAGATTGAAGGCAAGGATGACCTGGAGCGCGCCGAGCGCCTGGTGCAAAAATGTATCGAGGTGCGCGGAGTCAAGGTCAAGATCAGTGAAGTACCTGTCCCGGTACCCTACGGCTCAGCGTTCGAGGGCGAAGTCGTCCGTAAGGCCGATATGCGGGTCGAATCGGGCGGTAAACATAGCCGTGCATTTGAATATCTCTACATGGCAGATATGGATGAGGTTGAGGACGGCAAGATCGAGGTGATCGGAGATGACTTCGAGAAGATCGAACCCCAGGGCTCCCTGGATCTAGGCATCCTGGTCAAGGTTGCCGGGCGCAAGATGGAGAAAGATTTTGAGCCCGTGCTTGAGCGCCAGGTGCACTACTTCATCAACGGCGCTTCTGGCATTCAGCACATTGGCCAGCGCGATATCACCTGGATCCGCATCAGCAACACTGCCGCGGATAAGGGCTTCGAACTCAAGCACTTTGGTGACATCCTGCATGCCCGCTTCCATGAAGACTTCGGCAGCATCGTCGACAAGGTCCAGGTCACCATCATCACCGATCCTAAAGAACATGAGAAGTGGCTTGCAAGCGCACGTGAGGCCTACGAAGAACGCAACGTGCGTATTGGTTCGATGACTGACGAAAGTGTCGAGGAGTTCTACTCCTGTACATTGTGCCAGTCCTTTGCGCCTGATCATGTCTGCATCATCAGCCCCGAACGCCTGGGCTTGTGTGGTGCGTACAACTGGCTCGACTGTAAAGCCTCCAATCAGATCAACCCCACCGGGCCAAACCAACCCATCACAAAAGGCGAGCTTCTGGCAGATGCTCATGGCAAATTCGATGGCGTCAACAAGTATGCCGAGCAGGCCTCGCACGGCTCAGTTGGCGAGGTATCGATGTACTCGATTATGGATAGCCCGATGACAGCCTGTGGCTGTTTCGAGTGCATCGCCATGCTGATCCCTGAAGCCAATGGCATCATGATCGTCAGCCGCGAAGACACCAGCATGACCCCGGCCGGCATGACGTTCTCTACACTGGCTGGCATGGCTGGCGGCGGGCTGCAGACTCCAGGAGTCATGGGGCACGGGAAGTTCTACATCCTAAGCCCCAAGTTCATCTCCGCCGACGGTGGATTCAAGCGTGTCGTCTGGATGTCTTCGATCCTCAAAGAGCAGATGGCCGAGCAGTTTAAAGCTGTGGCCGAGCGTGAGGGAGATCCCGAACTGCTGAATAAGATCGCCGATGAAACGATTTGCACCGATGTCGAGGGCTTGATGGCCCACCTTACCGAAAAAGGCCATCCAGTTCTCGAAATGGAGCCTATGATGTAGCGATCGAGTGAGATCAGAGGTCGGATATCAGGGACCAGGCGTTCATCTCAGCACCACCCCACTCAAACGCTTTGGTCCCTGATTTCGGGCCTCTGATCTCAAACCTCGACAATGCATGGAGGGAATGACCCTATGACCCTAGATATTCCCAAGGAAAAATGGTCTGGAGCAGTACGTCAGGTCACGATCGGTGCTACTGCCGAGAACGGTGGAAGCCGATCTACCACGCTGACTGTGGGGGGTGAAACCACACTGCCCTACCTGCACTTCGAAGGTGAAATGAATAACCGGCCCGCGTTAGCGATAGAAATCCGCGATCGCAAACCGGATGACTGGTCACCCTTGCTAGAAAAAGCCTGGGGTGATGTCATGAATGATCCCGGCGATTGGGCCAAGGCGGCCGAACAGGCTGGCGCCGATCTGATCTACGTGCTCCTCAGCGTCACACTCGCCGACGGCTCCCCCAATACACCCGAGGCCGCCCGTGCGGCGGTCCGTAAAGTTCTGGATGCCACAGGCTTACCGGTGGCGGTGGCCGGTCCGGGGCAGGCTGATCTGGATAACGAACTATTAGTTGCCGTTGCCGAGGAGGCCAAAGGCGAAAACCTGCTCCTGGGTATTTGCGAAGAAGGCAACTACCGAACGATCGTCGCGGCTGCAATGGCGAATGACCATCTGGTTCAATCCAAAACTCCGATGGACGTCAACCTGTCCAAGCAACTGGTGATTCTGATCAACGAGATGGGTATGCCGTTGGAGCGCATCATCATGGATCCAACCACTGGCGCACTCGGCTATGGCATTGAATATGGTTACTCGGTGATGGAGCGATTACGCCTGGCAGCCTTGCAGGGCGATCAGATGACGCAGCAGCCCATGATAGTCAATCCCGGCGAGGAAGCCTGGCGGGTGAAAGAAGCCAAAGTTGGCGAAGGCGTCCCCGAGACCTGGGGCGATTGGGAAAAACGCGCTCTCGAGTGGGAAGCGTTAACCGCAACCACGCTGCTCCATTCGGGCGCCAACATCCTGGTGTTGCGACATCCTGAGAACCTGAAGCGTATCAAGAGTGTCGTCGACGCCTTGATCACGGCAGCCTAGGCGAGGTGGAGGATACCCATGGCTTTATCTGGTTTAGAGATCTACAAACTTCTACCGCAGACGAACTGTAAGGACTGCAACTATCCCACCTGCCTGGCGTTTGCTATGAAATTAGCCGCCAAACAGGCGGAATTGAAAGACTGCCCACACGTAAGTGAAGAAGCCGCTTCCAAGCTCGAAGCCGCCTCTGCGCCACCCATCCGACTGGTGGAAATCCAGGGTGGCAATGGTAAAGTCTCCATTGGTAACGAGACCGTGCTCTTCCGCCATGAGAAAACCTTTTATCACAAACCCGGCTTGTTTTTACGGCTTAAGGACGAAGAAGGGTCTGAGGCGATCGCAGCGAAAGTCAAAGAGGCCGATTCGTACTCGGTGGACTATGTCGGCATTGACCTCTTCCTGGATGGCTTCGCCGTCGAAGCATCTTCCGGAGATCCTGCGACCTTCAAGGCTGCCATCGAGGCGGTGCGTGCCAATAGTAAGAAACCGCTCGTGCTGCTCGCAACCAACGAACCACTTGCAAAGGCCGGCCTTGAGGCAACTGAAGGAACACGACCATTGCTGTATGCGGCCACCGCAGAAAACTGGGAAGTGATGGGTGCAATCGCAAAGGAAGCAGGCATCCCGCTTGCCGTGAAGGCCGACTCGCTTGAAGGCGCCAGCGAACTTACCGATCAATTGAAGGGGTTGGGCCTTGAAGATTTCGTCCTCGATTTGGGGGCACGCTCTTATATCGAGAGCCTGGACCTTTTTACCAAAGCACGGCGTCTGGCGCTAAAGCAGAACTTCCGCCCACTTGGTTTCCCCCTGATCAGTTTCCCGGGTGAGGGCGAAGGCGTTGATGAGAGCCTTATGGCTGCGCAGCATATTGCCAAGTATGGCGGGTTTATCGTGCTCGAAACCTTTAACCCGGCTTCGCTGTATCCCTTATTGGTCTTGCGCCAGAACATCTACACCGATCCACAGAAACCGATTCAAGTACAACCCGGTATCTACGAAATCAACGATCCCGACCCCGGCTCTCCGTTGATGGTGACCACCAACTTCTCGATCACCTACTTTTCGGTGGCCAATGAGGTTGAAGGATCCGGTTGGAAGGGTTGGCTGCTTGTGACAGACGCTGAAGGCATGAGTGTGCTCACAGCCTGGGCCGCTGGCAAATTCGACGCTGAACGGATCGCCAAGGATGTCAAAGCCTTCAATGTCGAAGATAAGATCAGCCACAAGAAACTGATCCTGCCCGGCCAAGTATCCGTACTTTCTGGCGAGCTGGAAGAAGAACTTCCCGGCTGGGAAATATTGGTCGGCCCGCGCGAAGCAGTCGATATCGGCACGTATTTGAAGACCATCTGGGAATAATCGTCTGGCGCGGATGACCGCGCCCGACTGCAGTGCCTGAGACGCGCTCATACCAGAGCGCTGCCGGGCGAAATACAAAGAAAAAGGGAGTAAGGTTATGACTGTGCGGATCTCAAAAATCCCCAATGATCCCTACCTCGGTTATGACGCTGTGGAAGTCGCGCGTACGGCAAGTGCCTGTTTGCAATGTGACTCACCTGCACCCTGCACCCTGGCCTGCTCTCGCCAGTCCGACATCCCAAGGGTCATGCGTCTTGCAGGCCAAGCGGCTTGCGAAGGCCTTCAGCTTACGCGTTGGTTCTGGGAGACCGAACGTCTCGAGGCTGCACGCATTAGTGATGCCATTACGGACGTCTAC
This sequence comes from Anaerolineales bacterium, assembly GCA_041554155.1. Classification (GTDB taxonomy): domain Bacteria; phylum Chloroflexota; class Anaerolineae; order Anaerolineales; family E44-bin32; genus E44-bin32. The sequence goes on along the minus strand of JBFFMI010000016.1, from coordinate 14,998 downwards.
AACTAACCCGGCAGACTCGACCAACCGTTCGATTTCGATGACAGGCTAGGATACATTGGCTACACATCGCGTCACGCTACTGCCGAATGACCTTACGATCGAGGTCCCAACCGGGACGCTTGTGACTGAAGCCATCAGCAGCGCAGATTTGGAGGTGGCACAGCCTTGTGGGGGACAAGGTCGCTGCGGTCGCTGTGCCATCCTGGTGGATGAGGGCAACGTTCGTCGTCGCTCTACGATTCGCCTCTCCGCCGACGATCTTGCGAGCGGCTGGGCTCTGGCCTGCCAATCGGTGATTGAAAGCGATGTCCACATCACCATTCCAGAACAGGAACGGATCGAACGTCGTCTTGTCACCGAGCACACGGCCCGGGCGGTTGAATTGCCCTTCGCCTACAACCCCGCAGAAATGCAGACGGTTAAAGCTCTGCAAATTACCCTCGATCCACCAAGCATTGATGATAGCAAGGATGATCTCACCCGCTTGCGGAAAGCCCTGGAAGGTCAGGGATACAACCAGGTAGACATTCCCCTGCGCGTGCTCCAGCACATTGGAACTGTGTTGCGCGAATCGGATTGGTCACCTCACCTGCTTATCGAGACACAGCCCGAAAAAGAGGGCGTTGCCAGACTTATAGAGCTTAGCTCGGAAATGATCCAACCCATGGGATTGGCGCTCGACATCGGCACAACCACGATGACCGCCTTCCTGGTCGACTTGACCAACGGCAAGGTGCGTGCTTCCGCTGCTGAATATAACGGGCAGATTGCACGTGGTGAAGATGTCATCTCGCGCATCATCTATGCTGGTAAAGGTGATGGTCTAAAAGAATTGGGTGCGCTGGCACGCAAAACTTTGCAAACGCTGCTTGAACGCCTGCAAAAGCGTACAGGGATTGACCCGGATGGCATCCACAAGCTGACCGTGGCAGGAAACACCACAATGATCCATCTCTTTCTGGGATTGCCGCCGGAGACCATCCGCCTTAGCCCCTACATTCCAGCTGCCAACCAACCACCGCTCTTCCTCGCCCACGAGTTGGAGCTTGCCATTCACCCCCTGGCTTCTGTCGATTGTCTGCCCGGTATTGCCTCCTACGTGGGGGCTGATATCAGCGCAGGTGTGCTGGCCTCTGGCCTTGTGGATCACGAAGCACTCACCCTCTTCATCGACGTCGGAACGAATGGAGAAATTGTGCTGGGAACACAGGACTGGCTACTCACCTGCGCTTGTTCTGCTGGGCCGGCTTTCGAAGGAGCCGGGGTGGTGGATGGCATGCGCGCAACTGAAGGAGCGATTGAGGAAGTTTGGGTTCACTCAGAAAGCTTTGAACCCACCTACCGCGTGATCGGCGATGCTAAACCACGCGGGTTATGCGGTTCAGGTTTGATTTCGCTCATGGGAGAACTCTTCGTGACGGGCGTAATTGATCGGGGCGGTAATTTTAAATTGGATCTTGAGAGCCCGCGTGTACGCGAGGGGGAGCATGGACCGGAATATGTGATCGCCTGGGAGGATGAAACCGAGCACGGGAAGGATATCGCCATCACTAAGGTCGATGTGGATAACCTGATGCGCGCGAAAGCCGCCATATACGCCGGTTACCACGTCCTCGCCACAAGCGTTGGGCTCGATCTAGGCGATGTGAACCAGGTTCTTGTCGGCGGTGCTTTTGGTAAATATATCAACGTCGAAAACGCGATCAAAATTGGCCTGCTTCCCGATTTGCCCTGGGACCGTTTTCATTTCTTAGGAAATACCGCCGTTTTAGGCACCTACATGGCCCTGCTTTCATCTGATGCCAGAAATAATATCCGCGGGATCGCTGAACGTATGACCTATGTTGAGCTTTCAGCAGACAATACGTTCTACGATGCCTTTACCGCAGCTTTGTTCCTGCCTCACACCGAAATCGATCGCTTCCCCAGCGTGAAAGAGATCTGGGATCGACCCGATGGCGAGCAATGATTCCTGCGGCAGCATTCTGTATTGGTAATGCACAGGTAATTGTAAGGAGAAGGTACACATGACAAAGACAATTGCACTCGCTGGAAAAGGTGGGACCGGTAAAACAACGGTGGCCTCGCTGCTGATCCACACGCTGGTCCAGCGGATCAGCGGACCCTTGCTAGCGATCGACGCCGACCCAGCCACAAATCTGCACCTGGCTCTAGGACTGCCCATGCCGGCGACGGTTGGTGACATTCGGGAAGACATGGCCGAAACCGCACAGGCAGGAGAACTGGGCGTTTCCATAAGCCGCCACGATTACCTGACCCATGAAATCCGCATGGCCCTGGAGGAAGGGGAGGCTGTCGATCTGCTTGCGATGGGGCGGCCGGAAGGTCAGGGCTGCTATTGTGCCGCCAATCACCTCCTTCGGACGATCATTGACGACCTGGGGAAGAGCTATCCCTACCTTGTCGTTGATAACGAAGCCGGTATGGAGCACATCAGCCGCCGGACCACACGCGACGTTGATTTTCTCTTGATCGTCAGCGACCCCACGGTGCGTGGACTGGCGGCCGCCAAGAGCATCTTCGAAATGGCGCAGGAAATTGAAGTCAATGTCCACCACACATGGCTGATCTTAAACCGGGTGCTCGGCGAGATCCCCCAACCATTGCAGCAGGCGATGGACGAGCTTGGCGTGAAAGAGACTTTCGCCATCCCGGCCGATGCTCGCGTAAATGAGCTTGATGCACTCGGACAACCGTTGATCCAGCTGAACAGCGACTCGCCGGCCCTACGAGCTGTCGAGGCCTTAACCGAAAAGATCCAGAAGACAATCTAGGGCACGTCTCTGAGAGGAGAGAATCAATGTACAAGATCGGAGAAAACATCCACATCATTTCGCCCAGTGTAAAACAAGCCCTGGCCGATCGTGACGGCGCCTTCTTTGTTAAGCTGGCGCGCAAACAGAAGGACGCCGGGGCGGATGCAATCGATCTCAACATCGGGCCTCGCAAGAAAGACGGGCCTGAGGTGGTCGAATGGCTGGTCGAGTGTATGCAAGAGGGGGTGCCCGGGATGACCATCTCCTTCGATACCACCAATTTAGCAGCGATCGAGACCGGCCTGAAGCTCTGGGGGGAGAACGCCATCGTCAACAGTGCCTCAGCGGAACCCGAGCGTCTTGAGAAGGTGCCACCTGTGGCAGGACAATACGGCGCAAAGTTGATCGCCCTGTGCATGGAAAAAAGCGGCATTCCAGTTAGCGCTGATGCCCGCATTGGGATCGCGATGGAAAAGCTGATCCCGCGCGCACAGGAAGTAGGCATCCCAATGGAAAACCTGTTGGTCGACCCACTGGCGCTCACCGTATCGGGGTGCCAGGAATACGTACCCGAATCGATCGAAACGGTACGCATGATCAAGATGGTCATGGATCCACCACCGATGACCACGATCGGTCTCTCAAACGTTTCCAACCAGGTACCGCATGAGATGCGCCCCCTGCTCCATCAGGTCTATGTTGTCATGCTCATGGCTGCTGGTCTTGATAGCGCAATTCTCGATCCACTCGATACAGACTTGATGGATGTGATTCAAAGTGTGGAGGGCCGAGATGAATCCACACCAGTGAAGGCGCTCTATTTGAAACTATATGATGCTGTGGCTGCTATGGAAGAGCTACAGCCTGAAGATGTGGATATGTCGGATCCGAAACAGGCTGCGATATGGAAAACAGTTCAGGTTCTCCTGAACAAGGTGATTTACACCGATTCCTACCTGCAATTCTAGTCGAAGCTCATGATCGGCCGGCATTCATTACCGCACCGACCTGGGGACTTGATCCTAAAGGTCTCATAAAGGTCTAGGAGGTTTGTATGGCCGAGAAGGCCTCATCCCTGAATGTGGAAGAGCTATTAGCCAAGGCAAAGCAACCATCTGCTGATGCTATGCAGCTGCACCCATTCTATAAAGGTAAAGTCGAAATCGCATTGAAATGCTGCGTCCGGGATTTCAATGATTTCGCAATTTGGTACACACCCGGCGTTGCAGCTCCCTGCCGAGCTATTGCCGATGATCCTGAACTGGTGTACGAACACACCCACAAGGGCAATACCGTCGCCGTAGTCTCTGATGGCACCCGCGTCTTAGGACTTGGCGATATTGGCCCAAAAGCCGGTCTGCCAGTCATGGAGGGCAAGGCGCTCCTATATAAGTATCTGGGCGGCGTCGATGCCTGGCCGGTGATGCTGGACACCAAGGACCCGGATAAGATTATTGAAACCGTCCTGATGATCCAGCCAGGATTTGGGGGGGTCAACCTGGAGGATCTATCTCAGCCGAAATGCTTCCGCATTCTGGACACATTGCGCGATCGTGCTGAAATCCCGGTATGGCACGATGATCAGCAAGGAACTGCGACAGTTACCCTGGCGGCGCTTAAAAACGCGCTCAAGCTTGTGGGGAAAAAGATCGAGGAGGCCTCAATCACGTTTGTTGGATCGGGGGCATCGAACGTCGCCTGCGCCCGACTGATCTTTGCTTCCGGCGCCAATCCGGCCCTATGCCGTGTTGTGGATAGCAAAGGGATCCTGCACAAAGGCCGTGATGACATTGAACTGCGCAAGGCAGAGTACGTTGATAAATGGAAGTTCTGTCAGATCACAAACGAAGAGCAACGCCAGGGGGATATCGAAACCGCCCTGAAGGACGCCGATGCAGTGATCGCCTTATCCAAGCCAGGACCCGGTACGATCCTACCGGAATGGGTCAAGGGCATGGCCAAGGATGCCATCGTCTTCGCCTGCGCGAACCCGGTCCCCGAGATCTGGCCCTGGGAAGCTAAGGATGCAGGCGCCGCTGTGGTCTCCACCGGGCGATCGGATTTCCCCAACCAGGTTAACAACTCATTGGGTTTCCCGGGGATCTTCCGTGGGACACTCGATGTGCGCGCCTCAACCATTACCGATGAAATGTGCATCGCGGCGGCCGACGCCTTGGCAGGCATGGCTGAAGAGAAGGGCCTCACCCCTGATTACATCATGCCGACAATGGATGAGTGGGAAGTCTTCCCGCGTGAAGCTGCTGCGGTTGCCGTAAAAGCGGTTGAGCAGGGTCTTGCGAGGATCCCAATGACATACGAGCAGGAGTTGAAAAACGCGGAAGGCATTATCCGTCGTTCTCGCAACCTCACCGAGCATATGATGCAGGAAGGCTTCATCGCCCCTTGCGACGCGTAACGCAAGACGGAAGGAGAAAACCACGATGTATGATTTGATAATCCTGGGCGGTGGGCCCGCTGGTCTGACCGCCACGGTTTACGCCTTACGCAAGAGACTTAATGTCCTGCTGATCACGCGTGATCTGGGCGGGAAAACCAACTACCGCCTTCAGTTGCCCTTTGTCGAGAAGCACCTAGTGATCACCGGCGAGGAAGTTGTAAGCCGATTTGCCAACGAGATCGACTACCTGGAATTCGCGCGTGTGTTTGATGTGACCGAGAAGGTCGAGAAAACCGAAGCCGGTTTCAAGCTCTCCACACGTGAAGGCAATACGTACGAAGCAAAAGCGATCATCGTGGCCACCGGCGCCCTGGGACGATTGCTGAAGGTTCCCGGCGAGAAGGAATTCATGATGCGCGGGTTGTGCTACAGCGCTGTATCCTATGCGCCGCTCTTCATCGAACGCGATGTGGTCGTGATCGGCGATACCAAGCTGGCCCTTCGTTCAACAGCTGAATTGGCCCGCATCGCCAAGAAAGTCACACTCGTCGCACCCACACACGGTGAACTTGATTCCAGTATGGGCACCAATATCCTGGCTGCGGAAAATGTCGAAGTGCTCGAGGGCTACCAGGTGGATGAAGTGCAGGGAGATGAGTACGCTCGCACCATCATAGTCAGCAAAAATGGCGAGAAAGCCGATCTCAGCGCGGACGCGTTCTTCGTAGAATTGGAGCTACAGCCGCAATCCGAGATCGTCAAAGATATCGTAGAGCTCGACGAACAAGATCGCATCATGATCGACGCCCGCAATCGCACCTCCACAGAGGGGCTTTTTGCTGCTGGTGACGTCACGAATGTGATTGCAGAACAGGTTCTGATCGCCGTCGGCGAGGGTGCCAAAGCCGCCCTGGCTGCCTACGAATACCTACTCGAAGCCCAGAACTAGCGCGCCCTCCAGGGCACGATGAAATTCGTCCCCCGCCCCTTGTGATTTCCAGCACTATTTCACAAGGGGCGGCAGTACTACCATATTGGGTAGGATTAGACAGAAATACGTAAGTCGGCCGGTGGAATCCGCCGGCCGAGATCACGTATGCAGGTAGTAAAGGTTTGACGGTGTCCTCGATCAGCCCGGACAATCATTTCCCCATGGATGTGGAACAAGTTGACAGTGCGCTGGTGATCGGCGGTGGTGTCGGTGGTATGCGTGCGGCCATCGATCTTGCCGAAGCCGGCCTGCATGTTTACCTGCTCGAAGCGACCCCCTCTCTCGGCGGTCGGGTGGCTCAACTGGGATTCATGTTTCCCACCCACGATTGTGTCCTTTGTCGCGGAACATCCGATCATGGTTTTGGTTGTACCCGCCCCTCGATCTCGCCTGCCTTGCTCGATCACAACCGTCACCCCAATATCACCCTGCTGAGTTCTTCAACACTCCTGACCTGTGAAGGAGAGGCCGGCGACTTTCATCTCACACTAGAGCGTCAGCCAGTCTTCGTCGATCCAAACCTATGCACAAACTGTGGCCGCTGCGCTGTAGTCTGCCCCGAGGTCCGTCCCAGTGGTTTCCAGCTTGGCTTGAGCAGCCGTAAGGCCATCGACAAGTCCGCCCCTCGCTCAGTCCCTGATTCTTACTACTTGCTCGAACGAACTGATAATTGCGAAGACTGTGGTGAATGCCTGAAAGTGTGCCCAACGGATGCGATCGATCTAAACGCCCAACCCTGCGAGCTTCAGGTGCGCGTTGGCGCCATCATCCTTGCAATGGGTTTTCAGCCGTTCAATCCCAGCGAAATGCCTGAATTGGGTTACGGCCGCATCCCCAATGTCATCACATCCATGCAGTATGAACGCCTGGCCTCTCGTTCTGGGCCCACCGAGGGTGTTGTCAGCCGCATCTCCGACGGTGCCGTACCGAAACGGATCGCCTGGCTACAATGCGTCGGATCACGTGATCAAAATAACCCGTACTGCTCATCGATTTGTTGTATGTATGCGACGAAAGAGGCCATGCTGGCAAAGCAGCGCAATCCTGAGGTGGAGTGTCAGATCTTCACAATGGACGAACGCGCCTTCAACAAGGAGTATGACCTTTACTATCAAGAAGCGCGCGATCAATTTGGCATTCATTACAATCGCTGCCGGATCTCTGCTGTAGATGAGGACCCGAGCACAGGCGAGGTGATCCTGCGCTACCCGACAGGGCGAAAGCATGAGGAGTCAGCGCCCGGACAAGGCCCGATCCAGGAGGAACGTTTCGACCTGGTGGTACTGGCAGTCGGGATCAGGCCCCCTGGAAAAGCAGCAGAAATTGCCCGTGTTCTGGGCATCCAGTTAAATGAATACGGGTTCTGCAAGACCGATAAATTCTCGCCCCTGGCGACATCCCGACCGGGCGTTTTCGTCTGTGGGGCCTTCGCCTCGCCTAAAGAGATTGCCGAAACCATTCTGGACGCCTCCGGCGCTGCTGCCGAGGCGATGCGCCTGATGCATGACAGCCTTGGACGGCGATCCTTCACCCGATCGCTACCCTTTCTCACCAACAACGGGATCCCGGAAGAACAGGTTCTCGTCAAGAAGGACCCTGAAATTGCGGTAGCCATGTGCGGTTGTGAGGGCGAGGTCTCGAACCATATCGATCTTGAACACGCTGGCAGCTACATAGACAGCCTACCCAATGTAACCAACAGCAAAACCTTCCCCCTGCTCTGCGTTCCGTCCGGTGTCCAACAATTACGATCCTGGTTCGAAGGCTCGGGGGCTGATCGGCTGGTCATCGCTGCATGCAGCCATCGAACGCACGAACCGCTCTTCCAACGCATGGTGAGCGAGTGTGGGATCAATCCGTATCTGGTTGAACTGGTCAATGTGCGAGAGCACTGCGCTTGGGTCCATCCGAATGATCCTGAAGGAGCCACCCGCCAGGCCAGCGAGTTAATCCGCATGGGTGTGGAGCGGGTACGGCACGCTCGACCCATTCACAAAATGGTCCGCCAGCCATCTCGGGCTGCGCTGATTGTAGGGGGTGGGCCCAGCGGAATGACCGCCGCGCTGGCGATCGCCGACGCGGGCTTTGATGTGCACCTCGTTGAACGGCAGGGAGAACTGGGCGGGAATCTACACCATATCCACTTCGTAGCTGAAGGTGAGAATCCCCAGCGGCTGCTGCGCGACCTTGTCAATCGTGTCATTGCCCATCATCGGATCATGGTTCACCTGCACACCGATTTAGTGGGGCACACCGGCAGCGTGGGAGATTTCAAATCTCGGCTGATAACCGCCGCCCCCGCTGGAGTTAGCAAGGAACAAGAAATCCGCCACAGCGTGACGATCCTTGCCACGGGAGGTAGCGAATCCGACGGCCGGCAATATTTGCTCGGACAGGATCCACGCATCCTGCGCCAGTCTGCATTTGAAGAAATCCTCGCGCACCAACCCGAGCGCATAACCCAGCTTAAATCGGTTGTGATGATCCAATGTGTCGAGCCTGAAGGCCAAACCGAGTATTGCTCGCGCATTTGCTGCACCAATACGATAAAAAATGCGCTGCGGCTCAAGATCCTCAATCCACAATGCCAGGTCGTGATCCTTTACAAGAACATCATCACCTACGGATTCCGTGAGGCCTACTACCTGGAGGCACGCAAACGGAGCGTGCTCTTTGTGCGCTATACCAAGAACGAACCGCCCAAGATAGCCCTTGAACTCATCGGAGCTCGCAAACGCCTTTCGGTTCAAATTGAGGAACATATCTTCGGCAAAACCCTTGAATTTGAACCCGATTTGGTCGCACTGAGTATGCCAGTCATTCCAGCACAAGGAACCGCCGAACTTGCCAACCTGATCGGTCTGCCCACGTCTCGCGAAGGTTTCTACCTTGAAACGCACTTGAAGATGCGACCGATGGAATTCCACGATGAAGGAATCTATTTGGCAGGAATGGCGCATTATCCCAAGTTCATTGAAGAAGCCATGACAAACGCGCTGGCTGCTGCCGGCCGAGCACTTACCATCCTGAGCCGGCCCAGCTTACAGCTGGGTGGAGTCGTCGCCCATGTCAATTCCGACCAGTGTACTGGCTGTCTCACCTGCGCCCGCACCTGCCCATTCGGTATCCCGGAGATGCGCTACGATCACGTCGGTGTTGGGGGAATCGGCGGCGCAGCCTGGATTGATCCTGCCCGTTGTCAGGGCTGCGGGACGTGTACCGCCGAATGCCCGGCGCGAGCGATTCAACTCGAGCATTACCTCGACGAACAGATCCGCGTTGGTTTGGGAGCATGGAAAGCCCCACAGGTCGCAACGATCGCCCCGGGAGCACATTAGGCCATGACCGTTGCTGAAGCTACTTTTATCGTCTTCTTGGACGAAACACGCTGTCGTGGGGGCCGGGCATGCTTGCCAGTATGTAATTACGGTGGGTTGATAAACATCCCTGGTGAGAAGATGCCAATGGTCGATCCTTGGTCTTGCACCGGTTGTGGCACCTGCCTCACCGTCTGCCCGGAAGAAGCCCTGACGTTGATTCCCAAAGGACGTGCATGACAACGCCTGCCGATTTCACGCCGGATATCACCCTCTTCACCTGCATATACTGCGGCTACATGGCTGCTGATACAGCGGGAGCACTACGCATAGAATACCCCTCGAATGTAAAGATCGTCCGCTTGCCCTGTACCGGCAAGGCCGATATTCAGTATATGCTCGACGCTTTTGATGAAGGTGCTGACGGGGTTATGATCGTTGCCTGCAGCCTTGGTAACTGCCATCATGAACGGGGGAACGAACGGGCACGCGCACGCGTTGCCCGTTTAGCCGACATCCTGGCCAGTGTGGGTTTGGAGCCAGAACGCATTCAAATTCACTATGTTTCCGGTGGTATGGGTGCCACCTTTGCTCAGTATGTTGCCGATATGGTTGAGCGATTGAAGCAAATAGGTCCCAACCCCATCAAATCAAACCTGCTGCGTGCTTGAGGATCTTACGCCCCCGGACATCCAGCTCACCACTTGAACTCCTGCAACCCCATAGGCTTCACCGCAAGCTTACCCACCCATGAGAGCATTTTCCCGTAACCTGGATTCCTTCTTATCCTTAGAACGCTGCAGCCATTTCAGAGCCGAGTAGCCTGCACGTTCCAATCGATCCAGGTAGGCAGCTGCGACCCGCTCCCCTTCTTCGATCATTGCTCTGGTTTGCGAGAAATCAAAGGGCATCAAGCCGGGGTAGCCTGTGAAATGCAAGTGGTGCAATCGGTTCCCGAGCCCTGCCCGAACTCGTAGAAGTTCTTGTTTGCGCATCTGATCGATGACCAGATAGGCTTCCTGTCGGAGGATACCAAACAAATCCTGCTCCAGCGTTTCCCCCGAGAGGCCGACCGTAACATCAAGGGCAAATATCTCCGTCGCCCCCCGCTCCATTGCGGCTTGCAAAGGTAAGTTTGAGATCAAACCACCATCCACGAAGCTCCGGCCACGGTAACGCCAGGGCGCGAAGAAAGGCTGGATCGCTGTACTGGCCATGACCGCATCCACCACCGATTCCGCGCAATCATCACCGAAGATGTGCAACATACCATTTGCCAGGTCCACGGCCGTCAGGTAGAGACGAGCGTTTTCGATATCTGCAAAGCACGCCGCCTGGTTCAACACCTCGGCTCTTACGAGGCGATACATGCGCTGACTGGAATACAGACTCGGCCGTTTTAAGACCAGGCGTAGTGCTGAAAGCAATGGATTGCGCGAATAGAAGTCCCCCTCATCCATGCTCAACCAAAGCGATTCCAATCGCTCAACCCCGTTCAGCGTCGGATCGAGTGCGACTCCTGTAGCGTTGACTGCTCCAGCAGACGAGCCCACCAGCAGATCTGGTTGGATACCCTTTGAAATCAATGCCTTCAGAGCTCCCACTTCAAATGCCCCACGGCTTCCCCCTCCACTCAATACAAAAGCTATCATCTGAAGTTCTCCATGGATTATCAGCCTTTCTCCGCTTCTCCCGGGTGTATGGAGCCCTCAAGTGTGGCCCCATACACCGTTGAGAAAGGGAAGAGGAGAAGAATGGCTGGTCGTTTGGATCCTGGTCGCTCAAATAGTGCACCCTGAATATAGCCGGGCCAATGGGGACTGTGCTTCCCCTAATCTGGGGGAATAGAAGGGGATTCATTTTGTGTAGATATTCTGCGTATACTGAGTTATTGCGTGCGAGATGCAAACCAGGGATGAGCCCCTGAAGTATATAGTTTGGCCAAAGATGGACGTGCCAAACCAGCATGCATTCCCTGTGATAAACGTCCTACGTAAATGACAGGGGCACTCTTCCAGGAGGAGATGGATGACAGATCGCAAACAGAAATTAATCATGCTGCTCGATGCTCTGCAGGACAAACAAGCATGGATCTGGAGCATGATAGAAACCGATCAGCGCGATCGGGTCGGCACTTCCCAGGCCTGGGCACCAAAGGACCACCTCGCCCATGCCAACTTCTGGACTGAACGGGTCATCGCACAGCTTAAGATCGCCCTCGGGGAGGAAACGCTTGATCGTCTGGAATATTTTACGAAGACAAATGAGGAGACGTTCGAAGAGTTTAAAGGGCAATCCTGGCAGGAAATCCACTTATGGAGTGAGCAGGTGCATGGTCAGTTGGTAGATGCGCTCAACAAGCTCCCCGTCGAAGAACTTGAAGACCCTGAACGTTTCGAGTGGACCAATCATCGCCCCTTGTGGAATGATGTGGTGTTCACAGCAGTCTATCACCGCGTCCAGCACGCCGGCGATATCCTGACACTCTGCGCAATGGATGAGCATGTCCCCGTGCTGCAAGAGCAATTTGCCCGGATGATGGAAGAGATGGATGACTCTGATCGCTGGCGGGGAACCACCAGGTACAACCTGGCTTGCTACTATGCGCTTGATGAGAAGCCCGACCTGGCGCTCTCAACTTTGGAGCAGGCATTGAAGCTCAACCCTGAGTTACTGGCGTGGTCAAAACAGGACAGTGACCTTGATTCACTTCGTGAACTGGCGGCCTTTCAAGCGCTGCTAGGGGATCGATAGTGCTGGTACTGATCTCCCCCGGGACTATGGAGGGATTTCGTGCATCAAAAAAACACGCTACGATGCTTCTGATGGACGAGGCCGGAAGGCCGCCTGTGTTAAGGTCATATTTTCTCGTGATACCCGATAGTTCAAGTTGCCATCTTGCCGATGGCATTCTTGTTTTATAGGATAAGATACACGCGGATTGTATTGTTATAGCGGTTGCATTAAGTTCCAGGATAGCCCACCCTTATAGACACAAGGCTTTGTCAAAATCCTGTCTAACGCACAGGCTTTTTCCATCAACGCCAAGCGGAGGGAGTGATGATGGACCGCCGGTCATTTATCCGAGTAACCGTACCAATCGTCAGTGGTGTAATTGGTTCACAGGTGCTATCAGGCTGCCGACGCGCGCTGGAGTTTGCCCCGTCAGTGACACCAACCCGAATCGAGAAGATACAACCCACGATGACCCGTCCAATTGATCCTACGGCAACTATTCCCTCCGATCATGCTTCTGTCCTGCTCATCAAAACGGAAGATCGTATGCAGGGGGTGTGGAAAGCACTTGACTTTTTTGAAGCAGACGATTTCCAGGGTAAAAAGATTCTCGTCAAACCCAATTTAAATAGCTCTCACGATACCCCCGGCTCCACTCACAACGAGGTGTTGTTCTCAACCTTGCGATGGCTGAATGATAATGGGGCCGACCGGCTCACGATTGGCGATCGCAGCGGGATGGAAAATACGCGCCGGGTGATGGAGAGGAAGGGCTTGTTTGCGATTGCGGAGTCCGAAAGCGCTGACATTATCGCCTTCGATGAACTTGATGCTGATGGGTGGCAGCATATGCAATTCGAAGGTTCGCATTGGCCATCAGGCTTTGCTGTCGCCCGGCCAGTGCTTGAAGCCGATGGGATCATCTCGCTCTGTTGCCTAAAAACACACCGCTTCGGGGGCCACTTCACAATGTCCTTGAAGAACTCGGTCGGGATGATTGCATATATGGTCCCGGGTGAGGCGGTTGAATATATGTCACAACTTCACAGCTCGGAACACCAACGCCGAATGATCGCCGAAATCAATACAATCTACAAACCAGAAATCGTCATCCTGGACGCGATCGACGCCTTCACACATGGCGGCCCAGATAGCGGTACCCTTGCTCATCCAGGCGTTATCCTGGCCGGCAACGATCGCATCGCCATTGATGCCGTTGGGGTCGCGATTCTTCGATCTCTTGGGACAACCGATGCTGTTGCGCGCGGTAAGATCTTCGAGCAAGATCAAATCGCCAGGGCTGCTGCCCTGGGCCTAGGTGTGGATCAACCTGAGAAAATCGATCTGGTCACCGCTGATCCTGAAAGTGCGCAATACGCCGATCAGCTGCGCGAGATTCTTCTGGAGAGCTAGAACGACCACCCGGGATGGCATGATGGAAACAATCTCAACCTCGAAGAACGAACTCCTTCAGATCCGGAAAAACCCGGCCATTTGGATCATGGGAGCCGTAATGATCCTTGCGGTGCTAACCCGCCTGGTCGATCTTGGCGCCAGGGTGATGAGCCACGATGAGATCAACCACGTTTATTTTGCCTGGCTCTGGTTTGATGGAGGTAGTTATCAGCATAATCCCGTTTCTCATGGCCCGCTTCAATTCCATCTGCTAAATCTCTCCTATACCCTCTTTGGCGATCATGATTTCTCAGCACGACTCCCGGCCGCCATCGCCGGCATCGCCGCGATCGGCCTCAGCTGGTCCTTCCGGCGATGGTTCACGAAACGCGGGGCACTTGCTGTTGCAGTACTGCTCACCTTCAGCCCCTACACGCTGTACTACTCCCGCTATGCGCGTAATGACATTTTCGTGGTACTTGAAACGCTCATCACGCTGCTGGCGATCTTCTGCTACCTTGAAACACGCAAGAGTCGCTGGTTGTACTTACTCGCCGCAACGCTGGCGTTCCATGCAACCACAAAAGAGACATATTACATCCAGGTGGCGCAATGGCTAATCTTCCTGGCCACCTGGTTCGTCATCCAGATACTCAAAATCGAATGGCCCTCATCACGGCGGAAAACCTGGTTTGGTGGCTCGGTTGCGCTAGGCTTTCTCGGTTTTGCTGTGGCCTTGTTCGAATTTTTAAAGGAGCGTTCAGCGGCGGGGGAGGCCGCTGTCCCGATGACATCCTCGCTTGTTTACATCGGGGCTGCTGTAGGCGTGATCGGTTTTATATTGATCGCGGTCAATTTGATCTTTAGTTTCGGTACGCGTTTGCGACAGGAGTTCCCGGTACTCGACGTTCTCTTGCTCATGACAACGCTGACCATGCCTCTCCTCGCCGCATTACCAGCCCAAGCCTTTGGCTGGGACCCCATGGCCTACAGCGACTCGAGCTCGATCACGCGTACAACCGTGATGGTGATTGTGCTCCTGGCGCTATCTATGGCGCTTGGAATAGTCTGGGATCGCCAACGCTGGATCCTCTGTGCCGGGATATTCGTTGTCATCTACATCCCGCTCTACACAAGTCTCTTCAGTAATCCCTTTGGGCTGTTCTCAGGCCTGGTGGGTTCGCTCGGATATTGGCTCGTCCAGCAAGGTGTCGAGCGGGGGGGGCAGCCCTGGTTTTACTACGCCTTTCTGCAAATTCCGATGTATGAGTTTTTACCGGCGATTGGCGCATTTTTGGGATCATCCTTGGCGCTGGTGAAATTCACGCGCAATCAGTCCACTCGGGAAAATGACACAGAAGCGGTCCATAGTGTTCAAATCGAT
>JBFFMI010000015.1:0-25080 GCA_041554155.1 Anaerolineales bacterium | reverse complement strand
GTTCGTTCATGTCATGCCAGATGCCAGCGATGCCCTGGTCGAGCAAGCGCGGATAGTAGGCACCCCACCAGTCACGCGCAGCCGGGTCGGTGAAATCGGGGAAGTGCACCCAACCTGGCCATACGACACTCAACATCGGCTTTCCATTGGGTAGCGTACAGAAGGAGCGATCCCGCATGCCTTCCTGGTAGACGGAATAGCCGCGATCTACCTTAATGCCGGGATCCACGATCGCAACCAGTTTTATGTCTTCTTCCTGAAGTGACCTCGCTAAGGATTTCACATCGCCAAAATATTCTGGATCAAAGGTAAAGACACGGAAATCCTGCATGTAATCAATATCCAGATGAATGACGCTGATCGGGAGCTGATGCTGTATGAACTGATCGGCGATGGCCTGTATCTCCTGCTGGTCTCGATACCCCCAGCGAGATTGGTGGTATCCCAGAGACCAGCGTGGTGGTAGAGGCGGTCGCCCTGTCAATTGGCTGTAGCGGTCGAGAACGTGATCGGGTGTGCCATGGATGAAGTAGGATCGCAAGGCGCCCCGTTCGAAGCAAACCCGCGCATCATCCTGAAGTGCGATCTCGCCCCTGTGCGCATTTTCATAGTAGAGCAGGTAGTGCCCGGCTGGCTGCAGGCACAGATAGACAGGCACGCTCATGTAAAGCGGGTCATGGCCGGGGCCGTAACTGCCGCCCGGATCCTGATTCCATAGCCTGTAGCTTCCACCTCGCAGGTTCCAACCTGAGGCCCTCTCACCCAGGCCATAGATAGATGCTTGTGGAGCCAGAGGGCTGGTTTGCGCCCAGCTCTCCCCGCTGAGGAGGGGGGCATCATCAGCCCGTAGACACAGGCCGTCAAGATCGTTAATCCGCAACACCCCTTCGGATGAGATCGTTGTCAGAAGCTGGCTGCCGAGCAACCTGACTTCATCGCTGGCTTCCTCGAGGCGAGCTTGATCGCCTGGCCAGTCGTTTCCCACGATGCTGTACGGAATGGGTAGATCGCCCGGCTTCCATGTGATCCTTAGGACGTCTGGCGCCAGCAGGAGCAGCTCGAGAGCAGCCTGTTCAAATTTGAGTTCAACACCATGTGGGATTTCACGAGCCCATTGCAGCGGACCCGGTGGGCGTGGCTCGATCTTTGCTTTGGTTCGCGCCTTGCGGAAAGTACGATCGAGAAGGTCACGATTGACGCCGTAGCGGAGGGCGCGCAAACTACCGGCGAGCCCGAGGAATTGGATTGAGCGAAGGAGTGTTCCAAACTGCATCAAATGCTCCCAGGTATCCACTCTGGATCCAGGGGGTTATAGGATATACCAGGATCGAGTGGGACGTAACTATTGCGATATAAACCTACGGGAAGCTTAAAGTTATTGCCCAGAGCGGGCAAACACTGGCGGAAGGATTTTCGCTTGGCTATAATCCACTCTTGGTCATATCCCTTTAATTGAACCGGGTTCGAATGTCATTTGTACATCTCCACGTTCATTCAGAATATTCCCTGCTCGACGGACTGAGCAAGGTCGACAAGCTTGTCCAAAGGGCCAAATCGCTCAACATGCCGGCGCTGGCGTTAACCGACCATGGCGCCATGTTTGGCGCGATTGCTTTTTATAAGGCTGCAAAAAAGGCGGAGATCAAACCCATCATCGGGATTGAGACCTATATGGCCGCGCGTGGTATGCGCGATCGCGATCCACAAAAAGATCAACGCTCATTCCACCTACTCCTGCTAGCGGAAAACGATACCGGATACCGGAACTTACTTAAGATCGCTTCGGCTTCACAGCTGGATGGTTTTTATTATCGCCCTCGCGTCGATCATGATTTTATGGCAGCCCATAGTGAAGGTTTGATTTGTACGACAGGATGTCTTTCAGGAGAAGTACCCAGAGCATTACAAGCAGGTCGTGATCAACATGCCCGCGAGCTCCTCGACTGGTATATAGACGTTTTCGGACCGGACAATTTCTTCTTTGAATTACAGCATCACGACATCCCAGAACTCCCAGAGATCAATCTCAAGCTGATCGACCTGGCGACGCGTTATAACGGCAATTTTGTGGCGACGAATGATGTGCATTATGTCGATCGTGATGATGCCGAACTACAGGATATTCTGCTGTGTATCCAGACCGGCTCGTTGTACTCCGATCCCGATCGCATGCGGATGACCGATCCTTCCTATTATTTGCGTTCAACAGAGGAAATGCGAAATCTATTTGGGGAAGTAGAGGGTGCGCTTTCAAACACGCTCGCCATTGCAGAACGGTGCAACGTGGACCTGGATTTTAAAGGCTATCACTTGCCCGAATTCGCGGTACCTCCCGGCTCAACCCCAGAAAGCTACCTGCGGTCTCTTTGCGAAACAGGTTTAGAAAAGAAATATGGATCCCATGCCTCTGATCCGCGTGTGCGTGAACGCCTTAATTATGAGCTGGGCATCATCCACGAGATGGGTTTTGATGCATACTTTCTGATCGTCTGGGATCTTTGCCGTTTCGCCCGTGAAGAGAATATCTGGTACAACGCCCGAGGTTCCGCTGCTGGCTCGATCGTGGCCTACAGCCTCGAAATCACATTGGTGGATCCACTTGAGCATGGGTTGATCTTCGAACGCTTCCTTAATCCAGGGCGGGTATCGATGCCAGATATCGATCTGGATTTCCAGGATGATCTGCGCTATCGGCTGCTGGAATACACGGCGAACAAGTATGGTCGAGATAAAGTCGCCCAGATCATCACCTTCGGCACATTGGGCGCTAGAGCGGCGATACGGGACGTTGGCCGCGTGAAGGATATCCCGCTGCCGGATGTTGACCGGATCGCAAAGCTGGTGCCAGCCATTCCCGGTAAGCCGGTGACAATCCCAGAAGCGCTGAACACGGTTCCAGCACTCCAACAGGCGTGTGAGGAAGTGCCTTACCTCCAGGAACTGGTGGATACAGCGGCCCAATTGGAGGGGGTTGTCCGTAACGCCGGGACTCACGCCGCCGGTGTGATCATTACCGACAAACCGATCACCGAATATATCCCTCTGCACCGTCCAACAGGCGGCCACCTGGAGGAAAGCCCGATCGGGGCCGTGACCCAATTTGAGATGCAGATCCTGGATGCCCAAGGGCTGCTCAAAGTGGATTTCCTGGGGCTATCGACCCTGACTGTGATGGCACGTGCCTGCGAAATGATCCGCGAGCGACACGGTGTTGATCTGGATATCCATTCGATCCCTGTCGACGATCCTGAAACCTTCGAACTTCTAGGACGCGGAGACGTGTTGGGGGTCTTCCAGGTTGAAGGGGTTGGGATGCGGCGCTACCTGATGGATATGAAGCCGCGCGAGCTGGCCAATGTTATCGCCATGGTGGCCCTGTACCGTCCGGGCCCGATGGAATTCATCCCCACCTACATCAACCGCATGCATGGCAATGAGCAGATATCCTATCGGCACCCCACCTTGGCCAAGATCTTTGAAGAGACCTACGGCATACCGGTGTACCAGGAACAGATCATGTCCGCCGCTATGGAGATGGCTGAATATACCGCTTCGGAGGCGGATGAGTTACGCAAAGCGATCTCTAAGAAGAAGGCAAAGGCGCTGGCCCGCCATCGTGAGAAATTCATTCAAGGGGCAGTCGTAAAGGGGATTGAGCAAGCCACCGCGGTTGAGGTCTTTGACGATTGGGAGAACTTCGCTCGCTATGGTTTTAACAAAGCGCATGCGGCTGACTACGGGGTCATCGCTGTCCAGACCGCGTATCTGAAGGCACATTACCCGCTTGAATATATGACGGCTTTACTATCGGTGTTCAAACAGGATAGTGACCGGGTGGCAATTTATGTGGCCGACTGTCGTCGCATGGGGATCGATGTGCTGCCTCCGGATGTCAATACCAGCGAGTTGGATTTTGCCGCCCAGGTCAACGGTGATGGCCAGGCAGCGATCCGGTTTGGCCTGGGTGCGGTCAAGAACGTGGGTCACGGGCCTGTGCAAACCATTCTTGATGCGCGCAAGGAAGGGGGCCCATTCGAATCGCCTGAGGATTTTGCACGCCGAACTGATCTACGGCAGGTTGGAAAACGAGCCCTGGAAAGCCTGATCCGGGTGGGGGCGCTGGATCACCTGGCATCACGGATCGCGATGCTTGAAGCGATTGATCGCATCATCGCCGTTTCCTCCGGATACTTTCGTGCTTCAGAGGTTGGCCAGATGTCGTTTTTCGGCGAGGCCACAGGCGTGAGCGACAACCTGGATATTCCACAAACGTTATCCAACGTGCCGCGACGGCGCTTGTTGTCATGGGAAAAAGAATTGCTGGGGATCTATGTTTCCGATCACCCACTTACGCCTCATCTGGAGGAGCTCACCAAAATCATCACCCACTTCAGCGCTGAACTGGAGGAGACCCAGCAGGGCCAGAGCATACGCGTGGCAGGGGAGGTGAACAACATCCGGCCCTATCAAACGCGCAACGGCAAAGCGATGGGTTTTGTCACCCTTGAAGACCTCCAGGGTCAGATTGAATTGGTGGTTTTCAGCCGGGTATGGAAGGATGCAGTTCGCTGGTTGGAGCAGGATCAGATCGTGGTCGCAGAGGGTAAGGTTGACCGAGAACGCGGGTCCCCGAAAATCCTGGTGGATAAGATTTCTGAAGATTTCTCGTCGTTTAAACCCAATGGGTTGAAAAAACCGGGGGAATCGCTGCAGTCAGCAACGGAGATTGAGATAGCCGCACCACCACCTGCTCCCAACGTTTCCCCCGAGCCTGACATTGCTCAACCTGTGAATGTGGGCTTTGGAGATATGATGATTGATGAGAAACCTCCACTACCGATGGAGGATGCCTGGGAAGAGCTGACAGCGGAGGGCGAACCCGAGATCGAGGTGTCGGTCCAGGCAGTTGAACCAGAGTCTGCCCCCATGCGGGAGGCCGGGAGGTTGGATCAAACTCCGAGCACATTCGCAATCACAGGTACGCCGGACGCTGAGCCCAGGATAGTGACCGTGATGCTGGACTCAAGTGGTGATCGGAACCGGGACGCCTTGCGTATGCGTAGGGTACATGGCCTGCTAAACTCTTACCCGGGAAATGACCGCTTCGCCTTTTTGCTCTTCGAAGCCTCTCACCGGTACCTACTTGAATTTCCGAGTTCTTCTACGGGCTACTGCCCCGAGCTTCACGCCCAATTGGTAGAGTTGGTAGGTGAACACCGCCTGCGTATCGAAACCTTGAGGTACCAATGAAGATCAAGACACTCGCTGTTCTTAGCTCGGGAGGGGATGCGCCCGGGATCAATCCCAGTATCCGCGCTGTTGTGAGGAGTGCGCTCTTTCATGGGCTCGAAGTGATCGGCATTCAGGAAGGATTTGATGGGCTCATTCGAGGGGAAATGGAGCAGCTACGGGCGCGCGATGTGGGCGGCATTCTGCAGCGCGGGGGCACATTCCTGCGCACAGCCCGTTGTCCCGAATTTCTTGAACGTAAGGGTCAGATCCAGGCGATGCGGGAGCTGAATGAATCGTCGATTGACGCGCTTGTGGTTATCGGCGGGGACGGTTCCATGCAAGGGGCGCATGTCCTGGCTGGAATGGATTTTCCAGTCCTGGGTATCCCCGGTTCAATCGACAACGACATCTGGGGAACCGATATGTCGCTGGGCGTGGATACAGCCTTGAATACGATCATGGATGCCGTAGATAAGTTGCGCGATACCGCCTCGTCACACCAACGGGCATTCCTGGTCGAAACGATGGGGCGGAACTGCGGCTATCTTGCTTTAATTACCAGCGTGATTTGCGGGGCGGAAGTCGTCATCATTCCCGAAAAAGAGATACCCCTGGAGCAAATTGGACCCGAGATCGAAGCCGCCTACGCTCGCGGTAAAACTCATGCCATCATCGTCATGGCCGAAGGTGCCTCGTATTCCACCGATCAAGTGCTGGAAGAATTACGACGGCATGAAATTGGTTTTGAGACACGTGTGACGATATTGGGGCACATTGTCCGGGGCGGGAGCCCCTCAGCTTTCGATCGCATGCTCGCCACACGTATGGGGGTAGAGGCTGTCAACGCATTGTTGGCCGGCAAAACCGATGTGATGGTCGGCTTGAAAGGGCGTGAGATCGTCCTGCGGAATCTGGAGGATGTGATCACAAAATCGCGCCCGGTTAACCTCGATTTTTACGAGATTGCTGAAATCCTCTCGCGGTAAAATTGAGGGGGTCCAGCGAGCAAATTCCACAGACAGAGGTCCAGCATGAAGATCGGAATCCTGACGGGAGGCGGGGACGTCCCAGGCCTCAATCCTTGCATAAAATCTGTTGTTCAGCGCGTATTGAACGACGGTCATGAGATTGTTGGCATTCGACGTGGTTGGGCGGGATTGCTGGAATCAAATCCTGAAGATGAAGAGTCAGTTAAGCAAAACATCTTCAATCTTGATTATCAACGGGTACGCACGGTTGATCGTACCGGTGGAACCTTCCTGCATACTTCAAGGACCAATCCCAGCAAGGTGCTGCCAGAAAGAATCCCGGGATTTTTACAGAACCAAATTCAGGGTGAGGGCGCTCAAGATTTCACCGCGCACGTTCTAAATGTCATCGACAAAACGGGTATCGATGTGCTCATCCCGATCGGTGGGGATGACACGCTTTCCTACGCGTTGCGCATGCATAGGGAAGGGGTTCCCGTGGTTGCGATACCCAAGACCATGGACAACGATGTTAAAGGGACCGACTACTGTATTGGTTTTTCCACAGCCGTGACAAGAAGTGTTGGATTTATTCATAATTTACGTACCAGCGCTGGTTCCCATGAACGGATCGCAGTGATCGAGCTTTTTGGGCGCTACAGCGGCGAAACATCCTTGATCGCAGCGTATCTCTCCGGTGTCGAACGGGCGATCATCTCTGAAGTCCCCTTTGATCCTGAGAGGCTGGCCGGTTTTCTGATTGAAGATAGGAAGAACAATCCCAGCAACTACGCCATGGTCACAATCTCTGAAGGCGCCACCATCCAGGGTGGGGAGATGATCATGCGCGGTAAAGAAGATGCTTATGGCCATAAGAAACTGGGTGGGATCGGTGCAGTGACAGGTGATCTGATCAAGGAATATACCGGCGCAAATATCATCTATCAGCAGGTGGCATACTTAATGCGCTCCGGAAGCCCGGACTCGCTGGATTTGATGGTTGGCTCAAACTATGCCACGATGGCCGCTGATCTCGCTCTAAAAGGTACTTATGGTCGCCTGGTCGCCCTGCGAGATGGGATTTACACGAATGTCCCCCTTGCAGAGACGGGGACAGGTGTAAAGCTTGTCAATGTAGATGCGCTGTACGATTCCGAAAATTATCGACCGCTGGTGCGCAAGGTCGAAGGGATGCCAATGTTCCTTTCATAGCACATTTGATGCCCATGAACAGAGCGGCCGGCGATCGCCGGCCGCTCTGGGTTCTGCTCGTAGCCCGGTACTGATCAGAGCCAGTAGAGCGAACGACTGCGGCGCTTGTCCAGACGCTGCAAACCTGCCTTCTGTGCAAGCTCGAGCGCTGTCTTGTATTCGCCGCTAGTGATTGGACGATTTAATAACGGATCGCTAGCGGCCTTATAAGCTGGACGGTATTGATCCATCAAATTGATGTAGGTGTTGACGGATATTTCTTCCGCCAGGAAGCGCACCACCTCACTCGTGCCAGCAAGATCGTTCGGGAGCACAAGATGGCGCACCAACAAACCTCTCTGCGCGATCCCTTCTGAATCGAGCACAAGATCACCCACCTGACGATGCATCTCGCTAACCGCGGCGCGATTGACCGCCGGGTAATCGCCGATTTTTGAATAACGCCGTGCGATTGTGCGATCGCTGTATTTCATATCAGGCATATAGATGTCAATAACACCATCCAAGAGCTGCAAAGCCTCGATGGAATCATATCCACCGGTGTTGTATACGAGTGGAATCCTCAGTCCTGCGGCAGCGGCGATTTCAAGCGCTTCGAGGATCTCCGCGACAACATGGGAAGGAGATACGAAGTTAATGTTGTGACAACCAGCTTGTTGTAGTTCGAGCATGACCCGGGCAAGTGCTTCACTCCCGATCTCCCGACCAACCGCTGACTGGCTAATGTCGTGGTTTTGGCAGTATTGACAGCGCAAATTACACCAGGCAAAGAAGATGGTTCCCGATCCCTTTCGCCCGCGCAGGGGATCCTCCTCACCATGATGAGGCCCATACGACGCCACCCTGGCATGCAGACCCGTACGGCACGCGCCAGGAGTCTGCGCCCGATCGAGGCCACAATTACGCGCACACAGATCACATGCCCTCTCATGCAGACGTGCTTGCTGTGCTCGCAGCCGAAGCTCTCCGGCTAGATGAAGATCAACGAAGGCAGCTTGAAAAGTGCCCATAGCCAGATCATAGCAGATTCCTAAATCCACGATCAACGCTGTGCGCTCTTGGCTCTGTTGGCCCGAAGCTTGCATCAATGCTGTGGTGAAGGCCAAGGAGGGCTTAATGACGAAGATGGATGTATCGCCGGGCGGGGCCAGTATCGCCGGTCAGATCAGGACCTTACCCGACCCCTATCAAGGTAACGCAATTGAATGGCTGCGCTCATGCACACAGTCTCCAATGGATAATCTAGAGGAGGATATCGAGCAATTCCTCCAGCGCCTTACGCCTAATGTTCGTGACCAGTTTATCGTGCAGACCCATCGTTTGCTGGATACTGCCAGGTACTATTTTGGTATGAAAACCTGAGCTCTTCTCAATGGAAAAAAATACGCCCGGCTAATTTGAGCCGGGCGTATTGGGTTAATCTACGTGAAAGTTCGCTAGGGCACGGTGATTGTGCAATTCGGGATGACTTCGACGGCCGAACCTGTTTGGATGAAATCTACACCATCCCATGTATGTTCAAGTGTCACCCACTCGCAAGGTCCCAGCGGACCATTATTGACGGTCCCGAGCTTGCTCGCCTCTCGGAAACGGATTCGATCATCCAGTTTTTCCCATTCTCCGTAATGGCCTTCGTTGTAATAGACCTGGGACAATCCTGCTCCGTTCCATACGTGAACACCCAATTCATAGAAAACCTGTGGGTTAGAGTGACGGAAGGGCACGATAACCAGTTTCTGGCATCCCAGAAATTCGTAATGTCCGGCCTCATCCATCAATTGCTTAAGGTTGGGATCACCACTGGCCATGTTCCATACATTGACCCAGCTTGCGCCATCCCAGGAGTCAACTGAGATCGTCTTGCCGTTTATGCCCTGATCGACAATCCGTAGGCGTTGATAGGTGCCATCACAATTTAGGCTGATGCCATCCGGGGGTGGGGTGGCTGTGGGCGTCCCAGGTACTGCAATCATCTCAGATTGCGATGGCGGTTGTGGAATGTCGCCGGCTGCGCCGTACCAATCGCAAATGTCGATATCCGTGATGCTTTCCCCGGCATTAACCTGGAATGGAAGCAGGCTGTGGTCATTGCAGTTCACGCTCAAGCCGCATGGGACGGCAGCCGAGTAGGCGCCTCCCAAGTCGTGGCTATCACGCCATGCGTAAGCGATGTACGTGCCCGGGGGTAATGTCATCTGGTAGGCCCCGGTGCCATTGGTGTGTTCGAGCGTATACAATGTTTGGCTGCCGGTCTCTTCGAAATAGAGGGTGAGAAGGGGTAAGGGTGGTTCAGAAGGGTAGCATATCTGACCGCTCACCTGACCGACGGTCTCTGTGGGTCCAGGCGTAGGTTCAGGACTGGAGAGTGGTTCCTGTACCGGGGCAGCTTTTGTGAGTGTGGCCGCAACGGCATTGGCAACCTCTGGCCGGACTTGTTCGGGGGTACCTGGCATGTTACAGGCAGTGAGTATACCTGTGAGCATGACCAGAACAAGCAAGTTGAATCTAATCACTAGGGGTCGTCGTTTGTGCATGCTACCTCGTGGTTTTCCGGAAGCGATTCAAATGGTTGTCTGCCGCTCTCGTGTGCGTGCAGCTATGGAACGATATACGTTTAAAGCCAGGAGGGTTCCTGATAGGTGCCAAACACCTCGCGCATCACGTCGATAATTTCACCAAGGGTGGCGTAGGCGCGAACCGCATCGAGAATATGGGGCATCGTGTTTTCAGTGCCCTCACAGGCGATTCGAAGTCGATCAAGGGACTGTCCTACAGCACCATTATCACGGCTTTTGCGTAGCTGCTCAAGCCGACCGGCTTGGCGCTTGTAGCCGTCCGGATCCATCTCCAGGATCGGCACTGCATAAGGTTCTTTATCCTGGTAAGCGTTGATACCCACGATCAAGCGCTCATCCTGGTCGATCTCGCGCTGGTAGCGGTAGGCTGCTTCCTGAATTTCCCGCTGGAAGAATCCTGCCTGGATCGCAGGTAGCACACCACCGAATTCTTCGATCTGCTTGAAGTAGGCACGCGTTTGCGCCTCCAGACGGTTGGTCACGGCCTCGACATAGAAGGATCCCCCCAGGGGATCGGCGGTGGAAGCAACACCCGATTCCTCCGCCAATATCTGCTGAGTCCGTAGCGCAACGGTCACGGCATGTTCTGATGGCAGTGCCAGCGCTTCGTCCATCGAGTTTGTGTGGAGCGATTGTGTACCCCCCAGTACGGCCGCGAGCGCTTGAATCGCTACGCGGACGATATTGTTCTCTGGTTGTTGTGCTGTCAGGCTGACCCCGGCGGTCTGGGTATGAAAGCGCATCAGCCAGGAGCGTGGGTTCTTCGCCTGATACACCTCGCGCATCTCGTGAGCCCAGATCCTGCGCGCAGCGCGATATTTACCGATCTCTTCGAAGAAATCATTGTGGGCATTGAAGAAGAAAGAGAGGCGTGGGGTGAAATCGTCGATATCAAGCCCGCGTTCGAGTGACCAGCGTACATATTCAAGCCCATCAATTAACGTGAAGGCGAGTTCTTGAGCCGCTGTTGATCCAGCCTCCCGGATGTGATATCCCGAGATCGAGATGGTGTTCCATTCAGGCAGGCTTTGGGTTCCGAATTCGATGGTGTCTACAACCAGCCGCATGGAAGGCTCGGGCGGGAAGATATATTCCTTCTGTGCGATATATTCTTTAAGAATGTCGTTCTGGGTTGTCCCGCGTAGTTTGTCGATAGGGACACCTTGCTTCTCAGCCGTGGCGATATACATGGCCCAGATTACCGCTGCGGGCGAATTGATTGTCATGCTTGTTGAGACTTTATCGAGCGGTATATCGGAGAGCAGGATTTCCATATCTTGCAGGGAGGATACGGCGACGCCGCATTTTCCAAACTCGCCGAGGGCCTCGGGGGCGTCGCTGTCGTAGCCCATCAAGGTGGGGAGGTCAAAGGCTATCGAGAGACCGGTCTGGCCTTGTTCGAGCAAGTATTTGAAGCGCTGGTTGGTCTCTTCCGCAGTCCCGAAACCAGCGAACATGCGCATGGTCCAGAGCCGGCCCCGGTGCATCGTAGGGTGAACCCCCCTGGTATAGGGGTATGAACCAGGAAATCCCAGATCGGCTAGATAATCCATGTCGGCGATATCAAGGGGTGTGTACAGACGCTCAACCGCTTCCGATGAGGTGGTCATGAAGCGCTCTCGGCGTTCTGGGCGTGAAGCAAGAGTGTTCTGCAGGCTGGTTTCCTCCCATTTTTCCAACGCCCTGCGCAGCCCTTCGAGTTGTTCCTTATCGTACATGCACAAACCTCCTCAAATCTTGCGTGGGGGGATTATAGCATGCAGGTTTTTTCGTACAGTTACGAGCTTTCAAAGGGCTTACAAAAGCGACACGAAGTTGGCTTCCTATGGCAAAATGTGTGCAAGTCGCAAGTTTTTTGTAAACTAATGCTACTTTGGACTGGGAGCAATAGATTAGCACCGGGAGGAAATGATGACGAAAAATCAACGTTTGGCAATCTTGATCATGGGGTTCGCATGGCCCCTGGTAGGGTTAGGCTATATGGCCCTCCAGTTTGGCTATCTGCCATCCGGATTGAGCCTATTTGCGCAGGGGATCGGATTATTCATTGCGGGTACGTTAAGCGGGGCGCTTTACCTGACGGTGCGACGCGTATTTGCAAGCAACATTGGCGCTGGTTTTATCAACCTGGGATACCTTCTCTTTGCGCCGGTCTCGATCATGACTGCCCTGGTGGCGCCAGGTCTTGTGGAAGAAGCAGGATCACCGATCGCCTTCGTTCTGGTGACGCCGCTCATGATCGCACTCTATGCCAATGCCGCCATGGCGGCTGGCCTGGGATTGACCGGAAGTCTGGCTATCGCCGCTCGAATCCTGGTCGATCGCTCTCCTCCAAACAGCGAACAAGCGGCTGAACCGATTGATAATCTCTAAATAAACTGAGATTGGCTCCTCCCGGCCAAAGCAGTCCCTGCAACCCCACTGGATGAAGTGGGGTTGTAGGTTTTAATGGGTACCCCCATCACGTAAGATAGTCCCATCACCCAGGCGGAGGTGCAGCATAATGGGATCGGAAGAAGGCCTGAGTCGTTCCGCAACCCGGGTCCAGCAAGCCCTGGATCTTTTCGGCCTGGATTTCCAGGTTACAGAGCTTCCCGGTAGCACCCGCACGGCGAAAGAAGCAGCCCTGGCGGTGGGATGTGATGTGAGCCAAATCGCCAAGTCGCTCGTCTTTCGCTTCACCCAGCGTGATAGGCCATTGCTTGTGATTGTGAGTGGCTCGAACCGGGCGGATACGGATCTGCTAAGTGCCTATCTGGGAGAGAAGATCATTATTGCGCAGGCTGACTACGTCAGGGCCCAAACGGGTTTTGCGATCGGGGGCGTCCCACCTGTTGGTCATATCCAACCAATCAGGGCGCTGATCGATGAAGACATGAATCAATACACGGAGATCTGGGCTGCAGCGGGCACACCGCGCGCCGTGTTCCGATTGTCATTTAAAGCGCTGGTTGAGATCACGAATGGAGAGATCGTGCAGGTCAGTTGATGCCTGAGGGTTGTCGGAGGGCCGTGATCGCCCCCGCCGCGGCTGTGGAATCTTACCGGTTAGCCCCATTCCTGAACGATCGTAAAAAACCAAACACACCTGCCGCCACAACCTGGCCCTGGTCCATCACCCTATCGGCCAGGCTGCGCACTCGCGCCAGACGGATCTCGGGTTCAGCTGCGCTCAGTTCATAGAGCTCGACAAGCACCCCATGCGTGGCTTCAGGATGGATGAAGGCGATCCGTTTTCCGCCGGTCCCGATGATGGCTTCTTCATTGATCAACCGGATCTGCCGCTCTTTGAGGGTTTTTAGACACGAATCGATATTATCGACTTCAAAACAAATGTGATGAATCCCAGGACCGCGTTTCTGCAGGTAACGGGCAACCCCGCTGTCCTCCGAAATGGGTTCTACAAGCTCAACTTCTGCCTCCCCGACGGGGAGAAAAGCAACCATCGAATCTTGGTCGATGACCTGCTCCACATGTGAGAGATTTAGACCCAGGCTGTCGCGCCAGAAACCCAACGCATTTTCGATATCTTCGACGACTATGGCAACGTGGTTGACGCGAATGATTGAACCCATTGATCCTGCTCTCCTGCATTACAACTTTTTACTATTTTACGGTAGTCTCGCGAAGGAGGTACCTGTCTTTGCTCTCCCATTTTCAGGAAAGTATCTCAAACGTGAGGGCTAATTTACAGGGCAGAAGCGCCAGGCCTATGCTCGCCCCAGATTTCACGCAAAGCCCCGCAAATTTCTCCCAGGGTGGCATCGGCTTCGACAGCTGCGATCAACACCGGCATCATATTACCTTCGCCCCTTGCTGTGGAACGAATCTTGTCCAATGCTTGTTTTACGTTTGCCTGATCCCTCTCCCGGCGCAGCTTTTCCAGGGCTGCGCGTTGCTGTGCTTCAATGGCGGGGTCAAGGA
Source organism: Anaerolineales bacterium (assembly GCA_041554155.1). Lineage (GTDB taxonomy): Bacteria > Chloroflexota > Anaerolineae > Anaerolineales > E44-bin32 > E44-bin32. The sequence goes on along the minus strand of JBFFMI010000015.1, from coordinate 11,168 downwards.
AGAGTGGCTGGATAGCGCTCGAATCGCCGTCGGTGAAGCGGTTCAGGCCCACCACGATTGATCTCTTCCCTTCGATAGCCAATTGGCTCTGGTACGCGGCCTCCTGGATCTCGCGCTGCATAAAACCTGTCTCTACCGCCGCCAGCGCACCGCCCATATCTTCGATTTGTTGAATGTAGTCGCTCGCAGCTTGCTCGACCTCATCGGTCATTTGTTCAACGGCAAAGGACCCTGCAAGCGGGTCGATTGTGTCGGCAACCCCTGATTCTTGGGCGAGGATCTGTTGTGTACGAAGCGCGATTTGAACGGCATGCTCGCTGGGCAATCCTAGCGCCTCATCCATGCTGTTCGTATGCAGCGACTGGCTGCCACCCAGAATTGCGGCTAGCGCTTGGAGAGCGACCCTTACGATGTTATTCGATGGTTGTTGTGCAGTTAGCGTTGAACCGGCGGTCTGGGTGTGGAATCTCAAACGCCATGATCGCGGATCTTCGGCTTTAAAGCGCTGGCGCATGATCTTTGCCCACAATCTCCGGGCTGCCCGGAACTTGGCGACCTCCTCCAGAAAGTCATTATGGGCGTTGAAGAAAAAGGCCAGTTGTGGAGCGACATCATCCACGTCGAGACCTGTGTCGATAGCGGCTTGAAGATAAGCTATCGCATTGCTCAAGGTAAAAGCAACCTCCTGCACGGCGGTGGAACCGGCCTCACGCATGTGGTAACCAGAGACGGAAATCGTGTTCCAGCGCGGGACAAATTCATGGCAGTAATGGAAGACATCGGTGATCAAACGCATCGAGTGTTTCGGGGGAAAGATATACGTACCGCGGGCGACATACTCTTTGAGGATGTCGTTTTGGATCGTGCCGCGCAACGCGTTTGGCTCAACACCCTGGCGCCGTGCTGCGGCGATGTACATCGCCAGCAGAATCGCGGCTGGTGCGTTGATCGTCATACTGGTCGATACGCTCTCGAGAGGAATGCCATCGAGCAAGCGCAGCATATCTTCGAGGCTTGAGATGGAGACGCCGACCTTGCCGACCTCGCCCCTTGCGAGAGGATCATCGGCGTCATAGCCGATCTGCGTGGGTAGATCGAAAGCGATGGATAAGCCAGTCTGACCTTGCTCCAGGAGATATTTGAATCTCGCGTTGGTCGCTTCCGCAGTGGCATAGCCTGCATACTGCCGCATGGTCCAAAGGCGACCGCGGTACATAGTCGTTTGGACTCCTCGGGTGAATGGATAGTCACCAGGAAAGCCGATCCGCTCAACGTAATGTGACTCGGAATCCTCTGGGAGATAGACGCGCTGGCGCTTGATCCCTGAACTTGATTCAAAGCGTTCTAAACGTTCCGGGTGAGTTTCAAGAGCGGTTCTAAGGACATTCTCGCGCCAGTGCTTAAGCGCTTCCTGCAAGGAAGGCATCAGGAAGGATCCTCCTCAGCAGGATCGAGGTAACCGGTGGTCAGACCGAGCAGCTTGAGATCAAGAGATGCATGGCCGGCGAATTGGTCAAAGGTTGCGTTATCAGGTCTTGGGTCCATGTCTTCTCGCAAGCTTTCAAACATTGCCAGATAGGTAAATTGGATGCGGGCCTCCCAATTCAAGCGAAGTTGCTCCGTGGTTGCTTGGATCGTCTCGAAATCAGGGCCTTCAATTTCAATAAAGCAACCATAGGGTACTTCATCGAGCATGACCTTACAACGATTAAGATTAAAGATCTCGCGGTATTTCTCGTAGATATGGATCACGTCGTAACCCAGCAGGGAGAGGATTTCCCGGGTTTCTTCAAAGTCACCAACCTCCACTTCCCACTCCGGACGTACCTCGAAGCTCTCGCCGGGCTGCTTATAGGTTAGTGTGACATCCACGGCCTGGCGCAACCGCAGAACATGCCCTTGCTCGGTTAGTTTTTGATCAGGGGTGTCAAGCCGGAAATTCTTTTCAAGGTGGCGGGATGTCTGTAGTGATGCCCCTTGCTTGAGGAGTCGCTTTCGGATTTCCAACAATTCCGGCAGCCAGAATTTAATCTCGCGTTCGATATTGTCCATGGAGGATCAGGAGAGGATCAAGAGGACCTGGTTGTTCTCTACATTGTCACCGGGTTTGACTCGCAGGCGGCCGATTATCCCCTCACGTGGGGCTTTCAGTTCATTTTGCATCTTCATCGATTCAAGGATGATCAGGATCTCACCACTCGCAACCTGCTGACCTTCTTCAACCTGGATGGTTACGACCAAGCCGGGCATCGGGGCTTTCAGATGAATATCACCGCTTTGGATTACCTGTCCACCCGAGCTCTCGCGCAGGCGGCGTTGTCGCTCGTCTTCAACCCGGACATCGAGTAGTTGGCCTCTCAGGAGCACCTGGATGGCGTTGTCGCTGGGATGGATCGATGCCTCAAACGATTGACCATCCAGAAGAAGCGAATACACCGGTTGGTCGGCCACCGATTGGAAGTCTGCACTCAGTTGTTTGCCATCGAGCAAGATCTCCCCTTCAGAGAGGATCTCGATTTCATACTGTTTCTCATCGATGGTGGCGATGTATTTCATTGGGTGGCCTGCCTTCAGATCATTCTCTAAGAAATTCCAGTGTATCGATTAACGTTGCATACGTTCCCAACGTCCAACCCATTTCCAGTTCGACGTATCGCGTTCGCCCCGCTGAACGATCTGAGAGGCTTGTTGACTCTCGCGATGGGCGACCAGAGTGGCGAGAACCGCCGCAATCATGGGCAGATCCTCGCCATCGTCCTTGTCGTTATCGTCCATCGAAAAGCGCTCCTCCACGAAGCGGGTGTCGAAGGATCCAGCAATGAAGCGATGTGAATCCATAATCGTCTGGTGGAAGGGAATATTCGTCTTGACCCCAAGGATGCGATATTCTTCGAGCGCTCGCCGCATGCGCAAGATCACCTCGCCCCGGGTTTCGCCCCAGCAGATCAACTTGGAAATGAGCGAGTCGTAGTAGGGCGAAATCTCGAATCCGGCGTAGACGCCCGTATCCACACGCACGCCGGGTCCGCTCGGCGGGATGACCGATGTCAGGACCCCGGTTGAGGGCAGGAAATTGTTATATGGATCTTCGGCGTTGACACGACACTCCAGTGCCCACCCGTTCAGCTTGACCGAGTCCTGTGTATAACGGAGCTTGCGACCCCGGGCGATGCGGATTTGCTCTTTGACGATATCGATCCCGGTAACCAGTTCCGTGATCGGGTGCTCAACTTGCAGGCGGGTATTCATTTCTAGGAAGTAATAATTCTGATCTTTATCTACCAGGAATTCGATTGTCCCGGCGTTTAAATAATCGACAGCCCGTGCCGCTGTGCAGGCGACCTCACCCATCTGCGCGCGTAACGCTTCGTTCATAAAGGGTGAGGGTGCTTCCTCGAGCAGCTTCTGGTGTCGTCGCTGAAGCGAGCATTCACGCTCCCCGAGGTGAATCACATTGCCGTGGCTGTCGGCCAGGATCTGAAATTCAATATGCCGAGCGTTGAGCAGCAGTTTCTCCAGGTATACGTTGCCATCCCCGAAGGCTGCCTCGGCCTCACGCCTGGCAGCTTGCAGTAACCCCGGCATTTCCTCAATCGAACCAACCTCGCGCATCCCCTTACCACCGCCACCAGCAGTGGCTTTAATGAGCAGGGGGAACCCAATGGAGGGCGCGATCTGCAGCAAATCCTCGTCGCTGAGGTTGCCCTCTCCCTCCGTACCGGGGACAACGGGAACGCCAGCGTTGGTGACCGTCGCCCTGGCGACGCCCTTATCCCCCATTGCGGCGATGGCTGAAGGCCGGGGACCGATGAAGACGAGCCCGGCATCCTCAACCGCTTGAGCGAAATCGTCTCGCTCTGCCAAAAACCCATATCCAGGATGGATTGCCCCTGCTCCAGACTGCCGGGCGATCTCCAGTATCCGGTCGCCACGCAGGTATGAATCGCGTGAAGGTGCTGGGCCGAGGAGATAGGCTTCATCAGCCTGCCGCACATGCAGGCCCGAGCGATCGGCCTCTGAATACACCGCAACGGTTTCCATCCCCAATTCACGACAAGCCCGGATGATCCGCACTGCAATCTCACCACGATTTGCAATTAGCACTTTATTGAACATAGATGCATTTTCCCTTTATGTTGCCAGGAATTCAAGTACGCGCTGGTTGAATGTCTCTGGTATTTCATGGGGTGGCATATGGCCTACGTCTGGGATCAACCATACATCTCCCTGCTGGACACCTTCGGCAATATCGATCGCGTGTTGGGCAGTAGCATGCTCATCCAATTCGCCCTGTATGACGAGCGTGCGGGATGCAATTGCCGGCAGCATGCCGCGCATATCGAGGGACTGCGATTCTGGTGCTTGCCAGTGTTCGACCCAGGCATGGAGCAATCCCCGGGCTCGTTGGCCATGCTCACGTTCCAGGCCCCCGATCAATGCGCTATCTATGGCGGCTTGGGCAATGCCAGCCAGGCCAGTGACCATCTTGGGCTCGAAATAGATGTGTGCAGCAACCACCACCAAAGCCTGAACGCGTTCAGGGTGTTGGGCTGCCATCAGCAGCGCAATGGATCCGCCATCGCTGTGCCCAACAAGGGTGACTTTCTCTACGCCTTGCTCGTCTAAAAGGGCTATTGCCTCTTCGGCATCTTGTGCCAGATAGGCGTGCTGGAATATTGACCGCACATCCGAGCGCCCATAGCCCCACCGGTCGTACACCAGCACCTGCCAGCCAGCTTCAAGGAAGGCGGGGATCTGGCGGCGCCAGGAGCGGATCGAGCCAAGGCCATGGTGGAGCAGCAGCAGGCATGGGTGTGAACGGTTTCCGTAGCGCTCCCAATAAAGGCGATGGTCATCAAGCGCCAACATCCCCGATGCAGCAGGTTGGCTGCCCTGTCTGGGTGCCTGCTGAAGCCCTTCTTTAGAGTGGGATGTTGCCATGTTTCTTTGCGGGGTTCGAATCGCGTTTATTGGCGAGCATCTCAAGCCCGTTAATGAGTCGCGGTCGAGTGAACCGGGGTTCTATAACGTCATCGATGTACCCGCGCCCTGCGGCGATATACGGGTGTGCAAATTTCTCGCGGTATTCCTGCACGAGCTCCGCTTTCCGTTTCTCAGGGTTCTTGGCATCCGCCAATTCTTTTCGGAAGATGATACTCACAGCGCCATCCGGGCCCATGACGGCGAGCTCGGCTGAGGGCCAGGCTAAGTTTAAATCCCCGCGTATGTGTTTGGAGGACATGACGTCATAAGCACCACCATAGGCTTTACGGGTGATAACGGTGAGTTTGGGGACGGTGGCTTCACAATAGGCGAACAGCAGTTTTGCACCGTGGCGGATGATGCCGCCGTGTTCCTGACCGGTACCGGGTAAAAAACCAGGAACGTCGACGAAGGTGATGATGGGAAGGTTGAAGGAGTCACAGAAACGGACGAAACGGCCTGCTTTATCGGATGAATTGATATCCAGGACTCCGGCGAGCACAGCTGGTTGGTTGGCGATAATTCCCACGCTATGGCCCCCGAGTCGTGCAAAGCAGGTGACGATATTGGGCGCATATTGTTCATGGACTTCGAAAAATACTCCATCGTCGACAACATGTTTGATCACTTCACGCATGTCGTATGGCTTGCTGGGGTCATCGGGGATGATGTGGTCGAGCGCTTCTTCCGTTCGCAAGCGATCATCACTCGTGGGCACGAAGGGCGGATCCTCCATGTTGTTCTGGGGCAGGTAGGAAAGCATCAGCCTGATCATATACAGGCAATCCGCTTCGCTATCGGCAACATAGTGGCAGACACCTGAGGTGCTGGCGTGGACATCCGCACCACCCAGGGATTCAAAATCAACTTCCTCGTGGGTTACGGTCTTGACCACGTCCGGTCCAGTCACAAACATATAGGACGAATTGCGCACCATGAAAATGAAATCTGTGAGGGCGGGTGAGTAGACCGCTCCGCCGGCGCATGGACCCATGATAGCGCTGATCTGCGGGATGACGCCTGAAGAGAGCGTGTTGCGCAGGAAAATGTCGGCATACGCGCCCAGCGAGACCACGCCTTCCTGGATGCGGGCGCCGCCCGAGTCATTCAATCCAATCACGGGGGCTCCGTTCTTCAGCGCCATGTCCATGATTTTGCAAATCTTCTCCGCATGGACCTCGCCCAGGCTGCCGCCAAAGACGGTGAAGTCCTGAGAGAAGACGTAAACCAAGCGACCCTCGACCGTGCCCCAACCGGTGACCACACTGTCACTGAGGAACTTTTTATCATCAAGCCCAAAATCGGAGGTGCGGTGGGTGACGAACATATCCGTCTCGCGGAAGGACCCTTTGTCCAGAAGAAGTTCGAGACGTTCCCGGGCGGTAAGACGCCCCCGATCATGCTGGGCTTTTATACGCTCTTCACCACCACCCAACTGGGCTTGCTGGCGTTGTTGGTGTAACCGGTCAATTTGTGACGAATCAGTCATGCAGGATGCTCCTGGAAATAGTGTTTTACCCTAGGACGGCGCAAGGTAAATACGAGAATTCCCCAAATGATGAAGGAAATGGCTGTTGAAGGTATTAATGTGTTGATTGCAGCTTCAGTTTGTCCAAAGAGCACTTGCTCTAAGATTGACCATACGATGAATGCCAAGGCTGTCCATTGTGCCCAGCCAGGTGCCCAACTCCTCCTGGAGAATAATCCGAAAGCAATCGCCAGCGACAGGGCTCCAAATACTCCGGGTCGTATGATGAAGTAGAACGCTGGCAAGCGAAGTGCCAACTCGGGTAACCGCAATGCCGCAATGACGGCGGACCATTGCCATCCTGAGAAAGTTAACACTATCAGGCTTAGCCAGGTTACGAGGGCTGGCCTAGGCAGGGATATCGATGACGATTTTGCCAAGTTGTTTGCCTGCTTCCAAGCGGCGCTGGGCTTCAGCTGTGTCTTCGAGCGGATAGGAGCGGTCAATGACCGCTTTTAGTTTGCCCTGAAATACGAGGTTCATCACTGTGCGGAAGTCTTCAATGGAGCTCATTGTGGATCCAATGATACTCAGGTGTTTGCCAAAGATGAACCGATTATCTATCTCGAATGTAGGTCCGCCCGTGTTACCCACGGTCAGGATTCGGCCACCCTTTGCAGCAGACCGCAAACTTGAAGGCATTGTGCCGGCTCCGACGTTATCTACCACAACATCAACCCCCTGCCGGTTCGTGGCCTGGTAGACGGCCTTCGACCAGTTCTCCTGCTCGGAACGGTCGATCAGGTGATCTGCCCCAAGGCTTTCGGCGAGCGCTAGTTTTTTCTTGTTTGCGCCAACAACGAATACCGTCGCTCCTGCGAATTTGGCGATCTGGATACTGGCTGTGTTTACACCGCCGGAAGCACCAATGATCAATACGTTTTCCCCGGCTTGCAGTCGTCCGCGAGTGATCAATGAGTGCCAGGCCGTGAGAAATACCAGGCTTGCTGCAGCGGCCGTCCCGTAGTCAACCGAGTCGGGTATTTTGAGCAAATTACGAGCAGGTACAGCCACGTACTCTGCCAGGGTCCCGTGAATTGTCTCACCCAGGAGCTCCCAATCCGGGCACATGTTGTCGCGGCCTGCCAGACAGGCAGGACAGCGCCCGCAGCCGATATTGCCATCGATGACCACGCGCTCGCCGATTAAAAAGTTATCAACCCCTTCGCCCAGCGCTTCCACTTCCCCGGCGCCATCCGCACCCGAGATGTGTGGGAGCTGCAGCTTCAATCCCGGCCAGCCCTTGCGCACCCAGAGATCGAGATGATTGAGCGCAGCGGCACGCAAATGAACCAGGGCATATCCCGACCCAAGTTCCGGATGGGGCATGTCTGCAAGTCGCAAGACCTCAGGTCCACCATGCTGGTCAAAGACAATCGCTTTCAGGATAGGCTCCTTAGGGGAAGGTTGAAATTGGTTCCTTAGCTGTCGGGTTCAACGACCCTGACGTAGAACAGCAACCGTCCTTGACGATTATAGCGTGCAAAGACTGAAGACTCCGGATAGGATTGGGCCAGTCGATTCAGGGCCAGCTGTTGCTCCGGGAGTATGAAATAAACAGCGCGTGTGCTGACGCTCGACGGAAGCGGAATATCTTCTATCCGCTCGATGCTCATGGCCGAGTAAGTTGGTGCCAGGTAGTCGATGCTGGGGATGGAATCAAATGCCATGCGGTCCCCGCCAATGAAGATGAAGCGGGTCTGAGGAGATTCGTCCTGTAAATAATCAATCATCTCCTGGGTTACTTCTCCATTGACGCTGCCATAGTGCTCGTGTTGAAAATAGTCGAAGAAAAGCTGTTGGAGGTTTTCATAGCTCATCCAACCCAGGGCCATCACGAGCAGGATGCCAGAGAACAGTCGCCACTCTGTCCTGCGGGTTTGCAACCACCTGTGGGCCGCACATAGGGTGTCAGCAAGGATCAAAGCCAGGATGGGTGGGAGCAAGATGAGACGCTGGCTGCTGGGTGCCTGCACGCTCAAACCGCCGATGAGGATCGAGGCGAAAAGCGTTATCCAGATGATGCCCGATGGCGTCCGTCTCCAGGCGAAGCATAACCTGACGAGCCCGAAGTAGAAAACCACGGCCGAGAGGCCGAATAACAGCGGTTGACCGCTGTCGACATAAATCCCTTGGAGTTCACTCACAGTTAATCCGAGTGCAGTTACGAGTGTTTGTTCCATTACAAGGCCGGCGGGGGAGGTCCCGAGCGCTTCAGCAGCTGGTCGCAGCAGGGTCGGATCCAGCAGTGAGACCCGCCCAGCGGTAAAAATCAGGGAAGAAGGTTGGAGGATGTAGGTAACGATCAATGGCAGGGAAATGGCGGCTGCGAAGAGCAAGGCCGCCAGTAGGTCCTGGTACCGTGATTTGAGCGATGCGTGGCGTAGATGAAGCCAGGGAAGCCATAGGATCAAGATGAGCGGGATTGCCCGTGCGGTCGTGTAGAAGTACTGCGAAAGCCCGAGAGCCAACCCGGCAAACAGGAAAGCATTCCGGTCTTTCTCTTTCCACCCCTGGTAGAGCGCGCCCACGCAGAGGATCAGGAAAAGCCCGTCAAATATGTTGTTATAGGCAATCCGACTGAAGAAGACGTGGTAATGGAAGCTTGCCAACCAGGCGGCTGCAACCAGCCCGGTGGGGCGATTAAAGAGTTTCTTAGCGGTCAGGTAGGTGGCTGCGATGGTGAGAGACCCAACGATGGTCGACACCAGGCGGATCGCCATTGTCGATCGGCCAAGGAAGACCTGACTCAGCGAGAGCAGCCAGGAATAGAAAGCCGGAAAGGAAAACCAGCCTAATCCAAGTGGATTATCCCGGGTACCGGCGACAAATTCCCACCCGACAAGACCCACTGAGCCCTCATCGCCGCTCAGGACGTAGGGCATCGCCTCCAGGGCAACGCTCCTGATGTAAGCCCCGAACAGGATCAGGGCCAGAATGATCCAGCGATCATGCTTCGAAGTTCCCGCAGGAGTCCTTTTACCCCGTCTATCCCGCAGCGAAAGGTAGGTGAGGGTGATGCCCAGGATCCACAACGGCAGACTGATAGGAAGTGTGGCATTGGACGCTGGACCGGCGGTGAGAGACCCCGTCAGGCAAAATCCGAAACCTGTGAGAAGAACAGGGACGGCTGATCTGGGGATGGTGAGCCTTTTGGCAACCCCTTGCGAAAAGGCTGCAAGCCAGATCCTGAATGTGTTGGAAAGCAGTGCGATTAGGGAGGTAAAAACGTAGGTGGACCCAAGGAGCACGATCAGCATCGGGAACGGAGATCGCAAATTTGCCCGGTGAGCGCCATAGCCAACCAGTAGAAGCGCCACCCCCGAGATCGCGGTATACCCACGCCCCACCTGGCGATCGGGATCGGTGGGAGCGGTTTCGTTAGTTGGCGCCATCTTATCGCAACTTTAAGTCACGCAAGTGGATTTTAAACGGAGTGCCAGCAGAGAGCGCAGTGATCTCGATCTCGATTTTGTTGATATCCTGAATCATTGCGCCAAAATCAAGCTCAACGGTCGGGTCATCCGGCAGATTGACGAAAGTATCAGAAAACTCTTGAGGTTGATCGATTTGCTGGCGATAAACACGACAGCGCAAACCAATATCCATGCTTCCGGTCGTGATTACAATGCCCTGCATGCTGATCGGCTCGTCGAAGGTCAGGGCAAGGGTCGCAGGATTGGCGGAATAAAAACGCATCAGGGTGAAGGGGTCATCATCGAAAATGTGCTTCAGCTCGCCCATGTCCGTATAGGGATATTCGATGAGGAAGGAATCCCCCCGATATTCTGTCCGGCGAGTCTGGATTGATCCATAGAGGGCTTGTTCTGAAGCAAAGCTGGCATCAGCTTCAGCGGAGTAGTTAAAACGGACAAAGTAAAAACCAGGATTGCCGTCCGGGTAGTCTATGATCCGCTCAACCATGACTTCTTCTACCTTTGGATCGTTGAGCAGGTCCCGGTACTCGTTGGGCGTAAGCGCGAAGATCGTTTCAGTCAGCGCCTCTGGCTGCATGGCTTCGAGGAAGGGACCGGCATTGGCAATCGCGACCGGACTCCGATCAGGCAGGAAGAAGCGCATGAGGATATCCGTGCCGTTAGCCCAGGTAGGTGAGACATAAACCCGGGTGACATCGGGGTTAGATGCAACTGCGTCAGCGGCCTTGAACACTTGTTTGGCACCGTACTGCATCCCTGAAAGGCCATAATCTCGATACCAGGTGGGGCCGCTCTCAAGGCTATCACGCAGCATATAGAACTGTGCGCTAACAAGCAGAATAAAGCTGAGGGTCATCAGGCTGCTTCTAAGCCTCTTGTTCTTGATTTGCGCGATGGCGTATGAGAAACCGATCCCAATTAATATCGATGCCGGGATGATTACGAGCAGTACACGGGTAATCCCGATAGAGATCAACGCGCCGCCCAACGGCGCAGAGAGCAGGAGCAGCAGCAGCGTGCGATATTCCGGTTCTTTTACGCGGAAACTGGATTTGTAGATCCCGAACAGCATGAATGGTGACGCAAGAAAGGAAATGCGCCCATACCCACGCATTAGATGACGGGGGAGATCATCAGGGAATCTAGAGAACCAGTATGTTGGGCTGAGCCCCTGTAGGTACTGCTGGAGGAAGGTTAAGACTTTGGTCCAGGTTGTGGTC
>JBFFMI010000014.1:0-26159 GCA_041554155.1 Anaerolineales bacterium | reverse complement strand
GGTGGCGCTGTTCAGCGCGGCTGGCGCTGCCATAGGGGCTGCAATGGGGGATGGACAACCCGTCCTCACATTCCTTACCAGCCTGTTTTCGACCATCCTGCTGGGTTGGTTGCTGTGGGCGGTGATCGCCTATTTTGTAGGCACTGCGCTGGAGGGCAAAAGCTCCGTTATGGAGATGGCGCGCACGCTGGGTTATGCCAATGCACCCGGTTTGCTGGGGGTGTTCGCATTTATCCCTTGCGTGGGTTGGTTAGTAGCCCTTGCGGGTATTTTGCTTTCACTTGTTGCAGGTGTGATCGCTATCCGCGAATCGATGGAGTTTGACACCACCAAAGCTGTCGTTACGGCGATCCTTGGTTTTATCGTCTTTGTCGTTGCGCGGTTCGTGATCGGCTTTGTATTGGGTGGTGTCGGTGCGGTGGGCACCTCTATTCTGGGTTAGCTCAGGGTAAACGGTGTCTATGAATAAGGGCCTGGTTTTTACCAGGCCCTTTTTTGTAGGTCCGTAGCGCAAAGTATGCTTCAGGTGGTTCTGGCGCCAAACCACCCCACGGCGTAATCCACCATCTTGCGCATTGCCACGAGGCGGGCGGTGGCAGACCCGACCCTGCCCCCTGGAAGCTTAAGATCACGCTCAAAGGCTTCACCGAGATCGTCGAAGCAATCGGCATCGAGGATGATGTCGCGATAAGTGATCCACACTCGCTCTCCGTTTTTGAGGATGGGGGCGCCAAGGGTGGCGTCGCGACGCTCTTCAATGCGGTATTCAGCCAGATGGAAGGCGGTGTTGCTGTCATAGCCCACACCCAGAAGCAGCACATAGCCATTCAACTCATAGATGCGTGCCAGGGGAGAGCCCTCACCCAGGGATTGATCGAGTTGGTGGTTTGCCGTAATCACCTCAGCCTGTGGTCCCCAGGCGCAAAACGAGAGAGTCGGATGGTCACTGCGTAAGATTCCCGGCCAGGTGCGAAAGTGCTCGGCGATACGGCCGATGGCGCGTGTGCGGGTCAGCCGCGGATCGTAGGCCGGCATGCTCTGACGGATGCTCTCGAACCAATCCTCGGGTACAGGTGGGTTTTGCCAACCAGCCGGGTCGGAAAGATCGCCCGAATGGGCTGGCATGACGAGCGTACCTCCAGGCGAAAGCGCGTCCTGAAGGGCCTGGATCACAGCAACTGATCCACCGTTGACCCACCCCAACGAGGAGAGCGAGCTGTGCACGAGCAAGGTCATGCCGGGTTTAACGCCCAGTCGTTCTAAATCTTCGCGGACCGATTGGCGCGTGCGTGGCTCGGGCGTGTTCTTGATGATCTCGGCTTCTGACATACATGCCTTCCATGGGTTAAATCGCCGGATTATATCCTTACCTTTGATGGACATACGTACAATACAGGACAGCTCTCGAATACATCCGAGAGCTGTCGGTCGCGCGTATCAAGCCATCGATCAATCAGCCACCCGCTGGCGCTGTAGGGCGTCCGAAACGAAATAGGCCAAAAAACCCAGACCCAGAACGCCCATGACGAACTGTGGCGGGATCTCCCCTGGCTGCAGGAAGCCAAAGTAGAGCGCCAATACCGCCAGGGCCAGCATCAAGACGATGAAGCTATCTCTTGCGGCGCGATCTCGAATTGCTCTCATGCGCTCATCGAGGCGCAGCGGGCGCGCACCCCCATCTGGATCCACAAGGTAGCGATCACTGCTCACCGCCCAAAGGAAGAAGGCCAGCGTCGCGATGCCGACCAGTGCACCGCTCCACCAGTAGGTCTTATAACCAATCAAAATCCCCATCACCAGGGCGATCATCACCCGGCTGAGTGTATAGCTTGCTGCCGGTCTTGTTTTCATCTTCTTGTTCTCCGTTTTCCAGCCAGAATAGCTGCTCGACCGTTGACCCCAGGGCGCGCGCCAGCTTCAGCGCCAGAGTCACAGAGGGGGTGTATCCGCCTTTCTCAATGGCGATGATCGTCTGCCGGCTGACGCCGACCCCATTGGCCAGCGCTTGCTGGGTCAGTTTTTTTCCTGTGCGGAATTTTCGAACTGCGTTTTGTGGTTCCACGATCGCTCACGTATGTAAAGTGTGCTTTACATAGTAGCAGACTTCGAGAAGGATGTCAAGAGGACTTTACATCACTCGTCCTGCCACCAGCGCAGGCCCAGATCCAGCATCAGCAGGCGCAGATCAGCCTTGCTGCGCAGGTCGAGCTTGAGCAGGATGTTGCGCACGTGGGTTTTGACCGTTTCGGGCGAGACGAACAGCGCCGTGGCGATCTGGCGGTTGGTGTGGCCGCGCGCCGCCCGCCAGAGCACCTCCACTTCGCGCGGGGTCAGCCCGCTGAGCACGGCCTCGGTATGCACCCGCAGCGCCTCCTGCGCCAGGCCGCGTATGAGCAGATCGCGCGCCAATGTCTGCGGCGAGCTTCGCCGCAGCCGCGCCGCCCGCCGCAAGTGGGCGAATAACTCAGGGCCGACCTCGACCTGCAGGCGCGGCTGGTCCCTGGCGCGTACGAGTAGGCGCCGCAGTTGCGCGAACAAGCCACGCCGTCGGGAAGGGGATGCATCCCGATCGGGGGTATCTGAGCGTGACGGAAATCTGCGCGGGATCTGCACAGGCGAGCTCCAGTGAGCGGGATGGAAAACCGCAGGTTGACTTGATTATATAGAACAAATGTTCTGGTGTCAAACACGACCGGGCCTGTTAGACTCGCGCGTGAGATAGGAGCGTATGCACGTGGTGAAGATCGCCATACACCTCAGTATCCTGGCCATGATCCTGACGGGTTGCAACCTGCCGCTGCGCGTGGCGTTGCCCACCCGCCCTACTGCGACGCAACCGGTCGAGGCGACGGCGCGCCCTACAGTTACCAACGCGCCTGAAAGCACGACGGAGCCCGGGACTACAACTGCAGTCGCGCCGCAGATTCTCGGGCAGGAAGCGATCGAGATCCTCGAGCCGGGCCCAGCATCGCGAGTGCTCAGCCCACTGCGCCTGGCCGGTGTAGCGGATCCGACTCACGAGCAGACATTGGTGGTTCGCGGGCTGCGTCTGGATGGGTCCGAGTTGATCGCCTCGCAACCAATCACCATCATGGCACCGCTGGGCGAGCGCGGGCCCTACGAGATCGAGATCCCTTTCAGCGTCAGCCAGGATGAGCAGGTTTTCATCCAGATCTATGATCTGAGCGCCAGGGATGGCGGGATAAGGCATCTGGCTTCCGTTGGAGTGATCCTGAGCGTCAGTGGACCGGAGAGCATCACGCCCTGGAGCAGCTACCCTGAGCAGATCGTGATCACGACGCCTGAAAACGGGGCGTTGATAGCAGGGGGTGTGGCGCATATCGAGGGTGTCGGGGTTGCGAGTTTTGAGGGCACCTTTGTCCTGGAGATCATGGATGCCGATGGCGCCGTGGTCGGCTCACAGGCGGTCATCGCGAGTGCGCCGGACCTGGGATTACCGGGGGCTTTCAGCGCCGATGTGTCTTACAGTGTTGCCGGGTCGGGACCTGGGCGGGTTGTTGTACGTGACCCCAGCCCCGCGTTCGGGGGCGCTGTCCACCTTGCGAGCGTTGAAGTTCAGCTCGCCCCCTGACCATTCGATTGGAGATGAGACTACCGATGGATGAGACACGGCCCAATCGCTACGGACCGCTGAAGCAGGGCTGGTCAAGCTCTAAGTTTGTGGCCACTCTGGTGCTCGTACCCGCGGTTCCGATGTTGCTGCTTTCAGTCGTCAGCCTGGGGTTGTTCTATCTGGCACCAGTGCGTTTCGGTGAGATCATCAGCCGGTTGCCGGGGGAATCAGTGATCAGAACCACGCTGGTCTTTGCGCCGGCAACCCTCTTTGCCATTGTCGTCCTGGCGATCCTCTATGCAGTTGAGCAGCCGGTCGAAGTCCAGGCACGCCTGCGTCGCAGGGTGCAGCGAAAGCCGGTTGGTGATGTGCTCAAACGGACAGGGCAGTGGTTGCTTGGACCAACCGCGCTCGCTTCAATCGTGTCGCTAGGTCTGTGGGCGCTCTCTTTTGTCTCGCAGGATCGTTATAACCGTCTGCTCGCCCCGCTCCCCGGTGACAGCTATTGGAAACCGTTCGTGCCACTTGCGCCCTGGCTGCTCTTTCCTTTGACGCTCCTGCTGGCCTATCTGGCTTTCGGCCCGGGAGCTCCTCGAGAACTCCCTTCCACTGATGATGGCGGACGTGAGCGCAGGAGATCGATGTTGGACACCTCCGTGTCTGTGCTGCTTGCATTCGCGTTGCCAGCACTGTTGGCTTCTTCGGCCGCGTTGATCGCCTATCGTCTTCGGCCAGAACGGATCGGGGATCTGCTCGCACGGCTTCCATTCGATTCCCTGGTGCGGCTTCTCCTGATCTTTGCCCCACCCACGTTCTTCTCGGTTGTGATGCTGGCGGGGCTTTTCTTAATTGGTTCCCGCCGCGAACGCGCTATGGAGGAAACGCTGGATCGGGTCGAGCAACGGGGTTCCCCCTGGCGGGCCTGGGTTGCTAGCGCGGTCCTTGTCGGTGGATTGACCCTATCCGCCTTCTTTGGCCTGGGGGCGCTGGGGGCGCTGGCCTATATCCTTTTAAGGTGAGATGAAGGACATGATCGAGGTCCTTGCGCACTATCCCTTCCTGCTGGCGTTGATCGGCGCATTGGTGATCGAACTTAGCGCCATCCTGGCCCGCAGGGCTGCCCAAACGCTTGGTGGATGGACCTGGTATCTTGCCGGCGCACTTTCCAGCATTGGCATGGCTGCGCTGATCTGGTCGCTTATCTGGGCCAACACACCTGATACGCTGGCACAACCTCAGGGGAACTGGGTGCATCTGGTATTCGGACCGATCCTGGTACTGGGTGGTTTTGTCTGGTTGGCTCGAGCGTTTCTCGCATTGGGGCGGCAAGCGTTGTTGCCCTGGCCACCCACGCGTGTGGTCCGCGCGTCCCCCTATCGTGCGAGGCGTAGACCGATGACCCTGGGCTGGGTTGTGCTCGCAGCAGGGCTAGCGCTCACAACAGTGCGTGTTGAAGGCTGGATCTGGCTGGTTGTGTGGTTCGTTTGCTCGCAACCGCTGCTGGAGCTGGAAGAGTGGGAGCTACGCTCACGCTCTCCTGATGCAGTGACTTATCTTGAACGTACCCCGCGCTATTTCCGCCTTCCGGGTCGTTGATTGCATAAATGCTCGATTTGAATGCGCCCTGACACGCCTTCAGGGTGTGGGATCGAGGCGGTAAATCCCACCGCCATGATCGGCAAGGTAGATCCGACCAATTGCATCTTGGCCAAAAGAACTGAGGGAATAACTGGTTTCGAAAAGTAACTGACTAAGCCAACCCTGATCCACTTTCAGCAAGCCCCAGATGTGTCCCTTGCAGTAATCACCATAAAGGTAGACACCTGACCAATCAAGCAGGCGTGGGTCGCGAACGACCTCTCCACCGGTCACGGAGCAGCCCAGGCTATGGTCATACTCCACAACCGGATCGATCCAGTCCGCTCCTCCACCGGCATAAGGGTGTGCGCCTTCGCGCAGATTCCATCCATAGTTTTCGCCTCCGGGTGAATTCGCCGGCTGGTGATTGACCTCTTCCCACTGGTTCTGGCCAACATCGGCGATGTACAGATCGCCCGTCTTCAAATCGAAAGCGATGCGCCAGGGATTGCGCAGACCATAGGCCCAGATTTCTGGCAGCCCACCACCCTGCAAAATGGGGTTGTCGGGGGGGATCGCATACGACGAGGCGGCATCGACATCAAGGCGCAGGATCTTGCCGAGCAGTGTGTCCAACCGCTGGCCATTGCCGAGTGGGTCTCCCCCTGAACCTCCATCCCCGGTACCAATATAAAGGTAACCATCGGGACCAAAGACGATCGAACCCCCGTTATGGTTTCTATAGGGCTGCGCGATCGTCAAAAGGATGCTTTCACTCTCAACATCGGCTCGATTGGGATCAGGACTGGCCGAGAAGCGGCTGATACGTGTCTCGCCCTCAGAGGCGGTGTAGTTCAGATAGAAGAGACCATTGTCAGAATAGTCGGGGTGGAAAGCCAGGCCCAGGAGACCCTGTTCGCTGGACCGGTCGTTGACGCGCTGTCGGATGTCGATGAATGGTTCAGCCAAGCGTTGCCCATCCTGCAAAATCCAGATCAGGCCCTCCTGTTCAACAACGAATACTCTCTCATCCCCTGCATGCGTGACGAGGACAGGGCGTCGGAAATCGCCGGCGATCAACGTCCAGGTGGCTGTATTGGCGATGGGCATATCCAGTGCGGAGGATTGTTCCACAGGGGCCTTCGTTGGTTGCGGTAGTTCCTCTGTTATTGCCGGTTGTTCATCGACCCTGGTCGCAGCGGGTTCCTGGGCAATTATCGTAGAATCAGAAACGACCGTCGCAATGACCGGGGTTGTGCACCCGGCAATCAGGAGTGAAATCAGGATAACCAGTAATGACGATCTCATAGTGTTACCTCAGAACGTTTCTTCGCGTAGAATTGTAACGCCGGATGAAGAAATCGGGATCGATAATGCAGCTTGGAAAAGGAAGCCTTCATGAAAAAACTGATCGGGATCAAGATCGATCGAGACAATACTTGTGTTTGAAACCTATCAAGAAGAGGCGCAATTCGCATTGGATGCAGTCCGCCGTGCGGCGGCGTTGTGCAGGCAAATCCAGCACGAGATGGTCAGCCCGGCCATTACCAAAACCGATCAATCGCCCGTAACTGTGGCCGACTATGCCAGCCAGGCTCTTGTGGGGAAGCTGCTTATGGAGCGATTCCCGGAGGATCGCCTGGTTGCAGAAGAGGATAGCCAGATCCTCGATGGCGCCGACGATGGGCGAACGCTGGCAAAGATCACATCCTATGTCCAGCAGGTAAGGCCCGAGGCAGACGATGACCGGGTCTGTACCTGGATCGATTATGGTGCGCACGAGCCCACACGACGCTTCTGGACCTACGATCCGATCGATGGGACGAAAGGCTTTTTACGTGGTGATCAATATGTATCCGCATTGGCTCTCATTATTGATGGAAAGGTAAAAGTGGGCGCGCTGGGCTGTCCGAACCTCAATCGAGCAATGCGTCCCGATGTCGGTGGAGAAGGGGCTGCGGTCCTGGCGGTTCGGGGTGAAGGGTGCTTTGGGTTCGGGATGTCCGGGAACGAATCGGTACGACTGCGGGTTTCTGATCAAGACAATCCAGAGTTTGCCCGGTTGCTGCGGTCCTATGAATCCGATCACACGCATGAGGGTATGATGGCCGATCTGGTCCGGACGTTAGGGACCGGAGCTGAGCCCGTGTTGATGGATAGCCAGGCAAAATACGCGGTCATGGCGGCAGGAGGCGGAGAGCTGTTATTCCGACTGCTCTCTCCAACCAAGCCGGATTATGAAGAGAAGATCTGGGATCAGGCAGCCGGTTCGATCATCGTCGAGGAGGCGGGGGGAACAGTCAGCGATCTGCGCGGGGTTCCATTGGATTTTGGTCAGGGTCGAACGTTGGGTGAAAACATCGGGGTCCTGGTGTCGAACACCCGCTTACACGAAGTTGCACTGATTGCACTCGAACGCGTAGGGGCTAACACAAGGCCAGCATAATCGAGCTTCGCGTAATTGAAACATCGAGTAAGCGAGCATCAGGTTTTAACACTGTCATAATCCTTGATTGGGTTAAATCATGCATATAAATGAACAGCCTTCAAGCGCTTGGAGGCATTCAATAATGAAGCTATGACCAGCATGTTCATCGTTGAAGATGATGCGACAGTACGTGACACCCTTGCGCGCAATTTGCGCGCAGAGGGGTACGAAGTATTGACGGCAGCGGACGGCGAAGAAGGTCTTTCCTTGGCCCGCGCCGATGCACCAGATCTAGTGGTTTTAGATGTGATCTTCACCCGACCCAGGATAGCCGGATCGAAGATTACGTCGCAGGACGATTCGGGTAGGCGCTGGTGAAGCTCGCGATCATTTCGGATATCCATGCCAACCTGCACGCACTCCAGGCTGTGTGGGAAGATCTGAAAAGCCAACAGCCGGATGCTGTTTACTGCCTCGGCGACCTGGTTGGCTATGGCGCTTACCCCAATGAAACAGTTGAATTTATCCGCAAGCGACAGATCTCCACGATTATGGGGAATTATGATGAAGGTGTGGGTTTTGATTTGGACGATTGTGGTTGTGCCTACAAACATGCGCTCGAGGATCAATGGGGAAAGCAATCCTTAAACTGGACACAGAAACACACTTCCCAGGATAACAAACGCTACCTCCAGTCGCTCCCGATGCAAATCCGGCTGGAGCAAGCGCATCCGCGCGTCATGATGGTGCACGGTAGCCCGCGTAAAATCAACGAGTACCTATATGAAGATAGGCCGGACGCCACCTTTGAGCGCATTGCCAAGTTAGCAGTGGCGGACATCCTGTTATTTGGACATACCCATCTTCCGTACATGAAGGATGTTTCTGGTACGACTTTCATTAACTGCGGATCCGTAGGCAAGCCGAAGGATGGCAACCCTGACGCAGGGTATGTTATCCTGATCCCAGATCGAAAGCCCGAAGTCGAGTTCAGGCGGGTGCCCTATGATGTTAGAGCGGCCGCCCAGGCAGTCCGCGATAGCGGCCTGCCAGACGAGTTTGGGGCGATGCTGGAGACGGGCGGCATATAATTCGCCCGCACGTAATGAGGTAAAGGGAAAGGTTATGAGCGAAGACCAAGGGCAGATGCAGCCAAGGGCAGCACTGGATCGGAATTTAGATGACCTGAAGGAAGAGTTGATTCGCCTCGGCGACCAAGTCGAGTCAGCTATCGCGCGTGCGATGACTGCATTGAAAGAGCGGGATCAGGTGCTGGCAGCAGAAGTGATCGCAGGTGACGTGAACATCAACACCAGAAGGTATGACATTGAAGAGAAAAGTCTGAGCATCATCGCTACGCAACAACCGGCAGCGAGTGATTTACGCGCCATCGTGGCAGTGATGAACATGGTCAGCGATCTGGAGCGCATGGGAGATCACGCGGCCGGAATTGCCACATTAGTGACGCGCATGGAAACGCTTTCCGGATTAGATATGCCCGCGGGGCTAGCTTCAATGGCTACCATGGCGAGAGAAATGCTGCACGCAGCCCTGGATGCGTATACCAATCATGATGAGCAAGCAGCTTATAGTCTTGCCGGCATGGATGACGATATTGACTCCAGCTATACATCACTGTTCAAAAACCTTGTGGAGAGCATTGTGCAGAAACCAGAAACAACCCCGATTGCTCTCTATTACCTTTTTGCCGGGCACAACCTGGAACGCATCGCCGATCGTGTCACCAACCTGGCCGAGCGCGTAATTTTCATGGGCAGTGGACAGGTGCAGGAGCTCAATCCAGAGCCAGACGAAGCAGGCTATAACTGAGCCACGCGAACCAAGAATCCACAGACTGCTCCCCAATCAAGGCGGTGCAGTTTTTGTTTTCAAAATGGGTGACGCTTCTGAAAAAATAGGCTATACTTCCGCGGCTCTGCAACGGGAGATCCGCCAAGATGGACGCGATCACTCCCTGCAGGGCGAATCCCATCCTGATAAATAAGGACATCCTTCATGACCCATGCCCTGAAGAAGATCGAAGATTACCGTGAGGTTGTACAGGACTCTGTAATCGACGAGATCACGACGAAAGCCACTGACTTAAGAGGAGCATCCGTCGTTCATGTGAACGCCACCAGCTATGGCGGTGGGGTGGCGGAAATCCTGGACAACTTTGTGCTCCTGATGAATGATCTCGGCATCCGCACTGATTGGCGCGTGCTGCATGGTATCCCGGATTTCTTCGAGGTGACGAAAAAGTTTCATAACGCTTTACAGGGAGCCGACATCCATTTCTCGGAAGAAGAGCTTGAGCTTTACAAGTACATTAATAATAAATTTGCTCAATTTGTTGACCTGAGCCACGACTATGTGATCATACACGATCCGCAGCCCGCAGCCCTCGTTGAATATGTTAATCATACAAACCCATGGGTCTGGCGCTGCCACATTGACATCACCACGCCCAATCAGCAAGCCTGGGAATTCATGGAACCCTTCATCCAGCAATATGACCGCATGATTGTTTCCTCAGAAATCTACAAGGTTCCACAGTTGTCCCTGCAACAGGACATCATCTCCCCCTCGATCGATCCCCTCTCCCCAAAAAACATGGCTCTAAGTGAGAGCGTTATTCAAGACTATATTGAACAGTATGGGATCCCAACCGATAAACCCTTCTTCACGCAAGTTTCCCGCTTCGATCCCTGGAAGGACCCGGAGGGAGTTCTGGAAGTTTATGATCGCGTGCGCCAGCAAGTCGATTGCCGGCTGGTCTTCGTCTACAACATGGCCAGTGATGATCCCGAAGGGGTAAAAATCTATAACCAGATGCTGGAAACAGCAAAAGATCATCTTGATCGAGGCGATGTCCTGTTCGTGCGCGGAGACGATCCGATCCTGGTCAATGCGATGCAGCGTCTATCCGATGTTGTCATTCAGAAATCGACCCGGGAGGGTTTTGGTCTTGTCATCACGGAGGCGCTTTGGAAAGGTACACCGGTAGTTGCCTCCAACGTGGGCGGGATCCCGACGCAAATGGTCGATGGTGAGACCGGGTATTTGCTCGACCCTCTCGATTTCGATGGTTTCGCAGAGAAGATCGTGGTATTGATGCAGGACGAAGACCTGCGAGCGAAACTCGGTGGGCAGGCGACAGAGCATGTGCGCGACCGTTTCCTCGTGACTCGCCATTTGCTCGACTATTTGAACCTGATCCTGAGCTTGAAAGGCTAGACGTCAGAGTCGAAGCTAAAAGCGCACAACATACGCGTGTTGTGCGCTTTTCCATTTAATTTGATGGATGTCTAAGACGGGGTTTGCCGGGGGAAACTAATGGTAAAGCAAGCGCCCTGACCAAGCTCACTCTCAACTTCTATCTGGCCACCCTGTCGTTCGACGAGCGACCGGGCGATCGACAAGCCTAAGCCCGAACCACCGGTATCGCGACTGCGTGATGGATCCAATCGAAAGAAACGTTGGAAGATCCGGTCGATGTTCTCCGGTGGGATGCCCGGGCCAGTATCGATCACGCTGATCAGCACCCGCTTTTCATCCGATGTCACCCTGGTCGTGATCTGACCGCCGGACGGCGTATTCTGCAACGCATTTGAGATCAAGTTGGCCAGCACCTGACGGAAGCGATCCGGGTCTACCATGATCGCGGGTGATTCACTCTCCGGTGCCACAGTCAGTGTGATTCCCTGGCGGGCAGCCTGGTGTTCAAAAGCAGCCATCGCCCTTTCAACCAGTGGAAGAGGATCAGTGGCGGCGATATCGATGGATAGTTCCCCGGCTTCAGCCTGGGTGAGGATCCGCAGATCTTCAATCAGATGCTCAAGCTGTTCGGCTTGCTCCTGGATCAGATCAAAGGTCTCCTGGGAGGGATGGATGACCTTCTCTTTTAAGCCATCGGCGTACCCGAGGATGACGCTCACGGGTGTGCGCAGTTCATGGGCGATGTCGGCGGTCATCTGCCTGCGATCATCGCGCAACTGCGCAAGGCGTTGATTCATCATGTTGAACGATTGCGCCAGTTCACCAAGTTCATCCTGGCTGCTGATGTCGAGTTTGAATTCAAGATCACCTGCTGCGACCCGGCGGGTTGCAGACGTGAGCTGCCGAAGCGGGTTTGTGAGTGAACGAGCCAGGATGAGGCCAAGAATGAGGGCTAGCGCGATGACAGCAAGGGAACCGAGCAGTAAGGATTGTGTGAGCCGCTGGAGAAAAGCAGCCTCGTTGGGCTGCTCGCGGAAGGCGTCGCGCCGAAGCAAGACGAAGCCGACGATGGCGCCATCAACCTCCACCGGTAGCGCATCGCGCAGCTGCTCATGTGAGATCCTTTGCCCAGGGCGAGTCCCGCGCCCTCCGATCAGGATGTTGAAATCTGCATCCACCAGCACGATCTCGCCTGCTGGCATCGCCTGTGGCGACATCATCCCGAAGGGCATCGGGCCACGTGGAATGACCTGTCCCACACCTCGCCACGATTTCTCCTGGGAATAGTAGTTGCCCAAGCTGGATACGAAATTCTCTTGATTGCGGTCGAGAACATATTGGCGGAACTCGGTCGATGTGCTCCAGCGTGCGAATGCGACCACCATGGCGAGAACAATCAGGCTGACGACCAGGAAAGCCAGGATCAGTTTGGAACGCAGGGAACGCATCAGTGATTACTCCCGGGTAAAGCGGTAGCCAATACCATAGACAGTCTCGATGTAGCGTGGCTTGCGCGCATCTTCCTCGAGCTTTGACCGCAGGTTCTTGATGTGCACATCGATCGTGCGTTCGTAGCCCTCGTAGGCCACGTCCTGGATGCGATCAAGCAGCTCCATGCGGGAGAAGGCGCGCCCCGGGGTGGACATCAGGGCACCAAGCAGGTCGAACTCCGATGGCGTTAAATCCACCAGTCGGTCACCGACTTTGACGAGGTGGCTCTCACGATCCAACGTAACATCAGCGACACGCACGACATCCATTGGCAAAGGGCCCTTTCCCATCCGACGCAGGACTGCGCGAACCCGGGCAACCAACTCGCGTGGGCGGAAAGGCTTGGTGACGTAGTCGTCAGCACCCAGCTCGAGACCGATCACATGATCCTCCTCATCAACGCGAGCCGTGAGCAGGATAATTGGCGTTTCGGCCTCCCGACGGTGGGCCTGGACAAATGCAAAGCCGTCCATCTCGGGCATCATGATATCGAGCAGGATCAGGTCCGGCTTCTCCTGGCGGGCGAGGTGCAGCGCTTCCAGGCCGTTTGATGCGGTGACGACTCCATAGCCTTCCTGGTGCAAATATGCCTCTACCAGGGCGACCAATCGTTTTTCGTCATCAACCACCAGAATCTTCGGGGCCATCTGTCGCTACTCCAGTAACGCTGCCTATAGTGTATTCAACCTTAGCGATCTTGGGAGGATTTCAACGGGTGAGCACCATCGGCTTTGACAATGCGTACTACCAGTATCTCGGTCAGGTCTTCAAGGAAAGGAGGGTTGAAGCGAAATGGAAGTCCAGCACTTGCGTAAATCGCTAACCTTAGAGCGATCAGGATCCAGGATCATGACAAACCTGGCGATCCCCCTTTCCAAGAGGATTCGTGAACTCGCACACTATTAAGGGTTTCACTTTTAATCTCTTGCAGGATAGCCTGAGCGTGTGACCGGATTGTTTAGAACTTGTTAAGAAAGTATGTGCGTTAAAGAGCGCTTGGAACCAGCGCAGTACTGACATGCAGGAAAACCGTGTCGGGTAGTTGTGCACTTGATGTCAGATGAGTGTGAAAACCTGCGTGCTATAATGCGCGCAGTTGTGTTTTTGAACATCATTCTTCTAACGTGGAGTGAGAAAACTTGGTATCTAACGAAGACAAATCCCTGAGTGAAAAACCCCTGGACAAAGTTGTAGAGAGAACTGAAATCTGGCATGCATTGGAGGCCTCTAATGTTGTCAGGGCGCTGCAAACATCGCCCACAGAAGGCTTGATATCAAGCGAGGCAGAAAAGCGCCTGGCTGAATTCGGCCCCAATGAGCTGGAGGAAGCCGATCGCCCTTCCCTGCTGCAAATGATCCTGGAGCAATTTAAAAATTTCATCGTGATTGTACTGATCGTGGCTGCCATTCTGTCAGCGCTTCTTGGCGATTATGTCGAAGCGGTTGCGATCCTGGCGATCGTGGTCCTCAACGCGATCCTGGGCGTGATCCAGGAGCGCCGGGCGGAGGAGGCGCTGGCGGCTTTACGGCGGTTGGCTGCACCAGACGCACAGGTGCTGCGGGATGGCCATCGACGCACGATTCCTGCGCGCGAACTGGTCCCTGGTGATATCGTCTTTCTAGAAGCTGGGAATTTCATCCCCTCCGATCTACGCCTTGTGGAGACCGTCAACCTGCGGATTGAAGAAGCTGCCCTCACAGGCGAATCGGTTCCGGTTTCGAAAGATGCCCACCTGGTATTAACCCAGGATCAGGCACTCGGCGACCGGCGCAATACCGCTTTCAGCGGGACGCTGGTTTCATACGGTCGCGGTAAAGGTGTGGTGGTCAGCACTGGCATGCGTACCCAGATCGGTATGATCGCAGCCATGCTGCAATCTGTGCGCGAGGAGCCGACGCCGCTGCAGGTGAAGCTGGATCAATTGGGCAAAACGCTCGGCTGGGCTGCGCTGGCCGTCTGTGGCATGGTCTTCGCCATCGGCTGGGCACGTGGTGTTGACGCGCTGGAGATGTTCCTTGTGGCGGTAAGCTTGGCCGTGGCCGCTGTCCCCGAAGGCTTACCAGCGGTGGTGACAATCACGCTGGCCTTAGGGATGCGCGAGATGATCACCCGCCATGCTCTGATTCGAAGGTTGGCATCAGTGGAGACCCTCGGCTCCACAACGGTGATCTGCTCTGACAAAACCGGCACGTTAACCCAGAACCAGATGACGGTCACGCGCATCTGGGTCGATGGACATCAGTTCGAGGTCACCGGCGGCGGGTATGAACCGGAAGGCGATTTTCGTCTGGACGGAAGAGCGATCGAGTTGAAAGACTACCCGGCAACGACGACTGCGCTATGGGTAGCGGCGCTGGCCAATGATGCCCAGGTTGAGGAAGAGCAGAAGGAAGATGGAGGTCGCGGCACGCGCGTCGTCGGTGATCCAACAGAGAGCGCTCTGCTGATCGCAGCGCTTAAGGCGGGTGCGACGCGTGATGACCTGGAAAGAGCCTATCCTCGCATTGATGAGATTCCATTTGACTCGAATCGCAAACGCATGACTACGGTCCACAAGATCAAGGATCCATCACCAGAAGATGTGAGCCCTTTTTACGATGGTGAGTTAAAGGAATGGGAGGTCGCGGCCATCAAAGGCGCGCCCGATATCGTGCTTGATCTGTGTACCCAAATCCAGTGCATGGATGACCATGCAATAGCGTTGGACGACGAGATGCGCGAGAGCATTCTCGAGGCGAATGCTACTATGGCGCGTTCGGCCTTACGCGTATTGGCGGTTGCGTATCGCGTTGAGCGAGATGTGCCCGATGAAGCAACGCCGGAAAAGGTCGAACACAATTTTATTTTCGTGGGGTTGATGGGTATGATCGATCCGCCCCGAAGGCAGGCAAAACCAGCGATCGAGAAAGCCCGCAGGGCTGGGATCCGCACGGTGATGATCACGGGCGATTACCCTGACACAGCTGAGGAGATCGCTGAAGAGATTGGATTGCTGCAGCGAGGTCATGGGGTTTTAACTGGAAGCGAGTTGGATAGCCTGTCGGATGCTGCGTTGCGCGAGAAAGTCGCAACAACGGATGTGTTCGCCCGCGTATCCCCCGAGCATAAGGTGCGCATTGTAGAAGCATTGAGTGATAGCGGGGAGATCGTGGCGATGACCGGAGATGGGGTCAACGATGCCCCGGCCCTGAAACGCTCTGATATCGGGGTTGCTATGGGTGTCACCGGGACGGATGTCGCAAAAGAAACCGCCGATATGGTTCTCACCGATGACAATTATGCCAGCATCGTTTCAGCCGTCGAACAAGGGCGGATCATATACGCCAATATCCGGAAATTTGTCTTCTACCTGCTCTCCTGCAATATGGCGGAAATTGTTGTGATCTTTACCGCCATCCTGGCAGGATTACCATCCCCGCTGACACCCATCCAGTTGCTCTGGTTGAACTTGATCACCGATGGTGCCCCGGCCCTGGCCCTGGGGATGGAAAAAGGTGATCCGGACACGATGGATCGCCCCCCGCGCCCACCGCAGGAGCCGGTGATCAACAAACCGATGCGGGTCCGCATCGTGATCCAAACACTTGCGATTGCAGGTGTCACACTGACCGCCTACCTGATGGGGATCGCTATGTTTCCTGGCATACCAGAAGAAGCCAAGACGATGGCGTTTGTCACGCTGTCTTTCTCAGAATTGTTACGGGCTTTCACCGCCCGCTCGGAAAACTATCCTCTGCTGCGTATTGGCATTCTCAGCAATCGGGTCATGATCTACGCGGTTGCGACGTCGCTGCTCCTGCTGCTGGCGGTGCTGTATGTACCCTTCTTGCAGCCGATTTTCAATACGGTAGCGCTGGGTTGGGTAGAGTGGCAGATCGTGCTGCCGTTACTTTTCGTGCCGGCAATAGTAGCCGAGTTAACCAAGTGGGTGATGAGTCGCAGATTTGTGGCTGCGAGCACGGCAAGCTAACCTATTAGGAGGAGAGTGCGCCGATGACCGACATGATCATCCTTGAGCCCTGGTGGCGATTTGCCGCAGCTTTGTTGATCGGGGCATTAGTCGGCCTGGAACGCGAATTCGTGCAGCAGCGCAGTGGCGATCAAGAATTCGGGGGGATTCGCACATTTGCTCTCATGTCGCTTATGGGGGCGGTCGCCGCACATCTGACCGAACGCTTCGGGATTCTAATCTTTCTTGCTCCCTATCTTGGTTTGATCTTGATGCTCTGGGTGGGCAACCTGGCGCCGGCGTTACGTGGTGAAGAAGAGGGCATCACGACAGAGGTAGCCGCATTGCTGGTGCCATTGCTGGGCGCGATGGTGATCTGGGATGAGCCGGCGATCGCAGCCGCGCTGGGGGTCGTTACAGCTCTGGTATTGGCACTCAAACCAGGATTGCATAACCTGGCTGCCCGCATGAGCGCCGAGGATCTACGGGCGACGCTCGAGTTCGCCATCATCAGCGCCGTGATTCTGCCCCTTCTTCCGAACCGGGGTTTTGGTCCATTTGACGTGCTAAACCCCGCTCAGATCTGGCTGTTGGTGGTCCTGGTTTCAGGTATTGGATTCCTTGGATATATCCTGATGAAAGTGCTGGGTACTGAGGAAGGTATCGGGCTGACCGGTCTTCTTGGAGGCCTGGTTAGCTCAACGGCAACAACGATCTCCTTTGCCGGTCGCAGTAAAACGAGTGCGGGATTGTCTGGGGCACTGGCACAAGGGATATTGCTCGCATCAGCGGTCATGTTCCCACGCATGCTGGTGGAGGTCGCGATCGTCAACGCCAGCCTACTCCGTATGGTCAGCATACCCCTTGGGGCGATGCTGGTCGCAGCTGTGACCATTGTCTTCGTTCTTTGGCGACGGGGATCGGAAAACGAAGCGCAAGATACAACAGCCGTCAAGCTGGGAAACCCGCTCCGCTGGCAAACGGCGGTTACATTTGCCCTGGTCTTTGCTGTCGTCTTGATTGTGGTGAGAGCGGCGAACGAATACCTGGGCAGCACCGGGGTTTATGTCGCCAGCATTCTTACGGGCTTAACCGATGTAGATTCAATCACCCTAAGTGTTGCTGACCTCTCGCTTCTCGGAGAACTGGATGCGAAAGTCGCATCGATGGCGATCGCTCTGGCCGCGCTGGTCAATACAACGGTTAAGGGCGTCATGGCGATGTCGCTTGGTTCGCCGGGACTTCGACGGGTGGTACTGCGTGCGGTAGCAATTGTTCTGGCGGCCGGCATTGCAGGAACGATCGTGATGAGTCTGGTTGCTGTGTGAGTGGATCTCTTGACTTTCGATCCAGCTAGAAGGCTTCCAGGATTGTAGCGGTAGCCATGCCATGGCCGATACACATGGTTTGCAGACCATAACGGGCATTTTCACGCTGAAGTTCATGTACAAGCTTGGTCATCAAGACCGCGCCAGTAGCGCCAAGGGGATGGCCGTGCGCAATGGCGCCGCCGTCGATGTTTACCTTGGATGGATCAGGCTGGATCTCCTCCATCCAGGCGAGAACGACTGAAGCGAAAGCCTCATTAATTTCGATCAATTCAACGTCCTTAAGCGAGAGGCCGGCTTTGCCGAGAACCTGGCGAGTAGCGGGTATGGGCGCGTCGAGCATCAAGACCGGATCAGAACCTACGACCGCCCGCGCAACGATGCCGGCCAGCGGGCTTAAATTATGCCGCTTTACCGCTCGATCGGAAGCCAGCAGGAGAGCAGCCGCCCCGTCGCTGATCTGGCTGCTGTTGCCAGCCGTGATGACGCCCCCCTCTTTAAATACAGGCGAGAGCGAACCCATCTTCTGGCGATCCGGCTGCATACGAACCCCCTGATCATGCTGGATGGTGGTTCCATCGACCGGGAGTTCCATCGCAAGCACCCCACCGATCCTGTCCGACCCGATAGCGGCTGCCGCCCTCGAATGACTCTCAAAAGCATAATCATCTAGCGACTCGCGGCTGAGCGACCATTTTTCCGCCATCATCTCAGCACTGATGCCTTGATGAACGAGTGGGTAGGGGAAATCCGAAGGCCACTCCTCAGGCCAATCGGCGCCAATCGGCTGGTGGGACATCATCTCGATGCCCCCGGCGATGACCAGGTCCATATCCCCGGCCAGTATCGCCTGTGCGCCAAAGTGGACCGCCTGCTGCCCCGATCCGCACATGCGGTTGAGTTGAACACCGGGGACCTCAACCGGGAAACCGGCTTTCAATGCAGCGAGCCGGGCGATGTTTGCGCCTTGATCTCCAATCGGGGTCACGCAGCCCAGAATGACATCGTCGATCTCCCGTGCGTCAAGCCCGGTATCAGCGAAGGCTGCCTGGAGCACACGGGCCGCCAGGTCAACCGGTGCAAACGGCCAGAGCCAGCCCTTCTCGGGTTTACCCAGACCAATCGGGGTGCGAACGGCGTTGATGATGTAAACTTCGTCAACCATGTTTAACTCTCCAGCGCGGCTTGGTAGCTGTGGATACCCAGTGACTTCAGCATAGAACCAGCCCGCTGTGTCTGTCAACCATATGGAGGAGCGACCTGGATGATCAGGAAAGGCATCACGAAAGGATCATGATGGGCGGTGAGCGAGATCGACGGACAACGCCGCTAATCTTCTTTGCAAGAGCTGTACTTTTGCTCGGAGTATGTCTGGTGGTAGGCGCTTGTGGGAGCGCTGACCCGACAGTAGCACCGGTTGAGGATCCCACGACACTGGTTGCGGCTCTGGAAGACGCCGGGGCGCCGGCGCAGCTCGTCGAGGGGCCAGGTCCTGCATTCCTGCATTTAATACCGCAATCCTTGCTTATCGGGGGGGAGCAGCTCTGGGTTTACAGCTCGCAAGAACCACTTGAGACTTCCAGCGTCAGCACAGCTTTGGCAGGTGAGCATTTTGTATGGGCGAATGAGCACCTGATCGTACGCTATAGTGGCACAGATGGTGGCACCATCCTGCTGTTAGACGGATTGCTCGGCGAGGCGTTGATCCGACCGGATGTAGCTGGAGATGAGCCCTACCCCCCAGCAGTCCCGGCTGCGATACGGGCTGTGGCGGCAGAGATAGGCGCGCAACCGATGGAGATAAAAGTGGTGGAGTACGCGATGGTGCAATGGGGGGATACATGCCTGGATCTGGGGCAGAGCGGCGAGTCCTGTGACGAGCAAACCGTGCCTGGCTGGCGCGTCACGTTACGGCATGGCGAGATTGACTTTGCGGTACATACCGATCTTCTGGGGGAGGATGTGCGCTGGAGTTTGCCATGAGCCTGAAGCGTTGGGCCGCGCTCAACCCCGCAGGTAACTCTCCACGAGATCCGAACACACCCGCCCCGCACGCGCAGGGCGGCAGACGAAGGGTTCACCGCAATGTCTGGGTAGTGACATTAACCAGCATGCTTACCGACATTTCCTCGGAGATGATTTTCAGCCTTCTCCCGATCTACCTTTTCAGCGTGCTCGGTGTACGCACGAGTTTGATCGGTCTCATAGAAGGCGTGGCAGATTCGTCCGCCAGTTTATTAAAAATGGCCTCTGGTTGGTTATCCGATCGGGTGGGCAGAAGGAAACCCCTGGCGGTTGCGGGCTACGCAGTATCCAGCCTGATAAAGCCATTGTTGTACTTTGTGACCTCCTGGACTGGTGCACTGGCTGTTCGTTTTGGTGATCGGGTTGGTAAGGGACTCCGGACAGCACCCCGGGATGCCCTGGTGGCGGACAGCGTGTCCGCAGATCAGCGCGGCTTCGCTTTTGGCCTTCATCGAGCCGGGGATACGGCGGGTGCCGTAATTGGTTTGGGCATTGCTTTGTGGATCGTTGTCCGCAGCGGTGGCCTCACGACAGAATTTAGCCGCCCTACCTTCCAATCGATCGTGCTGCTAAGCATGATCCCGGCGATCAGCGCTGTTTTCGTGCTGGCGTTTGGTGCGCGAGAAAAGAGAACGAAGGTATCACAAGACGAAGTTTTCCGGAGTGGTGGAAGCGTTGAAGATCGAAGTCCGCCCCGGTTAAAGCACAATCAGCCTTTCCGTCAGTTCATCCTCATTATGGTGATCTTTACCCTGGGAAACTCATCAGATGCATTCCTGATTTTGCGGGCCCAGAACACCGGTCTTACTGTCCCGGGGGTGCTCGGGATGATGTTATCTTTTAACTTGATATACAGTTTGCTTTCGACACCGGCTGGCGCGCTATCAGACCGCCTGGGACGGCGACGACTGCTTGCTTCAGGTTGGCTCGTATTCGTGCTAACCTATCTGGGCTTTGCTTTTGCTACAGCAGGCTGGCAGGCATGGCTGCTCATGATCTTATACGGGGTCTACTACGCGCTTGCTGAAGGGGTGGCGAGAGCGTTCCTGGCCGATCTTGTCGCACCGCACCAACGAGGTACAGCATATGGCATTCTGCATACAGCCATTGGTATTACAGCGCTTCCCGCGAGTCTGCTTGCGGGAATCTTATGGCAAGGAGTGGGAAGCTGGGAAGGTTTGGGGCCGGCGGCGCCCTTTTTCTCTGGCGCCGGATTTGCGCTCTGCGCGCTCGTGTTGCTGCGCTACTTGCCGATCTCTGGCCAGCGAGTAGCAAGTGGAGCATAAGGGCTGAAGATGATGGATAGTGGGAGCTCCCAATTACGCAAACCCGTACGAAGACGAGCTGCACAGCAGTATCTTCTTATCACCCTGCTGAGTTTTGCGACTTCTGTGGCGGGCACGCGGCTGTTCTTAGAACTGACCGGTTATCCTCAGCTTGGCGGCGGAGAACTCCATATCGCTCACGTGCTCTGGGGAGGATTGTTGCTCTTCTCATCGTCCTTAGTCATGATGATTTTAGCAAACTCGTGGGTGTATATCCTGGGCGCTGTGCTTGCCGGTATGGGGGTGGGCTTATTCATCGATGAGGTAGGAAAATTCATCACCCAGACCAATGACTACTTTTATCCGGCTGCCGCACCCATCATTTACGCCTTCTTTTTACTGACAGTCTTGATCTATCTGCAAATTCGCAGGCCGGTCAAGCATGACCCAAGGGCGGAACTCTATCGGACGCTGAGCGGGATGACCGAATTGCTCGATCGACATCTGGAACCGAGCGAACGCCAATCTCTGGAGAAAAGTCTCAAGCTCGTGCTTGAAACGGCGGATGATGAAACCCAGGCAAGCTTGGCCAAACATTTACTGGAGTATCTGCGCTCGGAATCGCTGGACCTGGTGCCTGATCAGAAATCCCGCTTGGAGACGATCTATCATGCGTTTATCCGCTGGGAGCTGCGCTGGCTTACCCCGTTTCGCTACCGTGCCATCCTGGTCGGGGGATTGGCAGCCATTGGAGCTAATACATTTCTAAACCTGACTCGCTTACTGATAGCAGCAGGTACGCCGGGGGGGTTGGACGCAATCTTCCATCGGTTGTTGATTGCAGGACAGGTGTCAAGTACAACGGGCATGCTCGGTTTTGTCACTCGCGTCGCACTGGAGGGTAGTGTGGGAGCAATCCTGATCCTCTCTGCGCTGTGTATCCTGGTTGGCTGGGAGCGATGGGGTCTACGTTTGGGGGTGATCGGGCTGCTCCTATCACTGGCCGGGGTAAATCTTTTGGTTTTCTACTTTGAACAATTCTCAACCATGCTTACGGCTTTCGTCCAGCTTCTCCTGCTGCTGGCTCTCCTGCGGCACCGCTACCGGTTATCCAACCCCGATTTTGCTATCGGGCGCAAGAGCAGATCCTAAAAGACTCCCAACCCGTCGCTTCTGCCTCGCATTGACAGGCAGCGAGATCTGGCAAGCAAAGCGGTCTCATTACTTCCGCCGATCCTTTGATAAAGCAAGTAAAAACAAGGGCGACCGACCGGTCGCCCCTGTATCCCTGCGTTCAGATTGAACTCGGAAACCGCAAGACCTGGCTTGCGATCCGGGCTTTCATGCTCGAGTGAGGGTAGTGTGCTTGCTTCAAGCCGCTTTGAAGTTCTTCTCACCAGCCCGTATCGGCACCTTGAGACGGTTTTCGGCAGGCGTGATCGGGCAGGACCATTTCTCGTTGTAGGCACAATAGGGATTGTAAGCAAGGTTGAAATCGACCAGCAGGCGATCATCGCCCACATCCTCTGGCTCCAAGTAGCGACCGGCGCCATAAGTCTCATCTCCTGCTAGCGAATCGGCAAACGGCAGGAAGTACCCGTGTTCATTCCGGAACACCGTGAGCTCGGCCGTCTCGCCATCTACGGTGAAACGAAAGCGTCCATAGCGTTCGTAGGTCTGGACCGCGCCTGTATTGGTTTGGATCTGTACGTGATCCACCGGGTCGAATCGCTCTACTTTGACATCCAGCTGGAGTGCAGGATTTCCTTCGAAATAATGCAATCCGGTAAAAGTTTGCTTCTGTTCAGGCGTAAGAGGGCTGTGGGGATCGCTTTCAAAGAAGTGATCCTTTTGGCTTCTAAATTC
This sequence comes from Anaerolineales bacterium, assembly GCA_041554155.1. GTDB lineage: Bacteria > Chloroflexota > Anaerolineae > Anaerolineales > E44-bin32 > E44-bin32. The sequence continues at coordinate 3,435 of JBFFMI010000014.1, read as the reverse complement.
AACCAGTTGATCCATCCTGCACTCTCCACGGGCGGGATCATGATCGGATCACGCCTAGATTTTTCATCACGCTATACGGACGTGATGGGTGTAAGTTTTCTTACAACGGCGGGTCTTGACAGTATATTGCGCACTGGTTATGGTTTCATTATATTTTCATCGTCTTGTTTGCTGATTTTCCTCAGACAGATTGTTAACAATCCTCTAGCGCGAGACCATTATGATGGAAAAGGATGATAGATTGAAATTGAAATAGAGAGGTGAGTCTCGATGGCAAAGATTATTGGTATTGACTTGGGCACGACGAACAGCGTTGTGGCCGTGATGGAAGGTGGAGATCCCACCGTAATTTCCACCGCGGAAGGCGGGCGACTATGCCCATCGGTTGTTGCATTCACCAGCAACGGCGAACGCCTCGTTGGCCAGACGGCCAAGCGGCAAGCGGTGGTGAACTCAGAAAACACTCTGTATTCCATCAAACGCTTCATTGGTCGCAGGTTTGATGAGACGGATGTTGAGCGAAAGATGGTTTCCTTCGATGTCGTTGAAGGACCCACTGACGATGTCCGCATCAAGGTGCCCGCCACTGGAAAAGAGTATGCGCCGCAAGAAATTTCGGCGATGGTTTTAGCCAAGCTTCGCAATGACGCTGAAGACTATTTGGGCGAGAAGGTCGAGAAGGCCGTAATCACGGTTCCGGCATACTTCAACGATTCTCAGCGCCAGGCCACCAAAGATGCCGGGAAGATTGCCGGCCTGGAGGTCATGCGCATCATCAATGAGCCCACGGCAGCAGCGTTAGCCTACGGGCTTGACAAGAAAGAAAATGAAACCATCCTGGTCTTCGATCTGGGTGGTGGTACGTTTGATGTGAGCCTGTTGGAAGTGGGTGATGGTGTGGTCGAGGTGAAAGCCACGAACGGTGATACGCACCTGGGTGGTGACGACTGGGATCAGCGTATCCTGACCTGGATCGCCGATGAATTCAAGAAGGAACAGGGGATCGATCTGCGCGAAGACCGTCAGGCGCTGCAGCGCTTGCGCGAGGCTGCAGAGAAAGCCAAGATCGAGCTTTCCACAGTGACGGAGACGGAAATCAATCTACCGTTTGTCACCGCAGATGCCTCCGGCCCGAAACACCTCCAAATGAAGCTGACACGAGCGACATTTGAGCAATTGACCGAGGACCTGGTCGATCGGATTAAGGGGCCTTTTGACTCGGTGTTAAAAGATGCCGGTGTTTCGACCGACAAGGTTGATGAGGTTGTTCTTGTCGGTGGGGCCACACGCATGCCCATGGTGCAGAATCTGGTCAGAAGCCTGACCGGAAAGGACCCCCACAAGGGTGTGAATCCAGACGAAGTTGTTGCGGTGGGTGCCGCAATTCAGGCGGGTGTTCTGGCCGGCGAGGTTAAGGATGTGCTCTTGCTAGATGTAACCCCGCTCTCGCTGGGCGTGGAGACACTGGGTGGTGTGATGACCACATTGATCGAGCGAAACACTACCATCCCTATCGAAAAGAGCGAGGTCTTTTCAACAGCCGAAGACAGCCAGACTGCGGTCGACATCCATGTTCTTCAGGGCGAGCGACCGATGGCCGGTGACAATATGACACTCGGGCGCTTCCGGCTGGAAGGTATTCCGCCTGCGCCGCGTGGCATCCCGCAGATCGAAGTGATCTTTGATATCGATGCCAACGGCATCATCAATGTGACAGCCCGGGATAAGGCGACGGGGAAATCCCAGAAGGTTACCATCACAGCGTCCACCAACCTGGATAAGAACGACGTCGAGCGTATGGTGAATGAGGCTCAATCTCATGCTGCTGATGATCGCAAACGGCGTGATGTAGCCGAAGCCCGAAATTCTGGTGACACGATGGCTTATTCGGCCGAGAAAGCCCTGCGCGAGTTGGGTGACAAGGTGCCGGAAGCTGATCGCGGGCAGATCGAAGCGAAGATCGCTGACTTGCGGCAAGCGCTAGATGGTGACAACCTTGATGAAATTAAACGCCTCACCGAGGAAGTGCAGCAAGCCAGCTACGCTTTGAGCCAGCAGCTCTATGCACAGGAGGGTACACCAGAAGGCGGACCCGCAGCGGATAGTGCTGGTGAGGAAGAAGGCGACGTGGTAGAAGGTGAGTTCCGCGAAGCCTAACAGCCAGATCGCAGATCATACCGAGCGCCCGGCCAAACGGCCGGGCGCCTCTATTTTAAAGAGCAGGGCCGAATATCCACCGCCTGGTGCTTTGAGAGGATAGAATAAGATAGACCCTGCGGGTTCTTGAGAGTGGCGTATAGCTGGGTCTATAATGTTTGAACTTCGAGCCTCACCCTTTGACCAGAGTATTGCCAGCACCCGAGGAGGTAAATTGCGGTGGCCCTTCCCAAATATGCATTCTTTGAAGGCAAGGTTGTTCCTTACGACCAAGCAAAGGTTGGCGTGATGACCCACGCGTTGAATTATGGCACCGGTGCATTCGGGGGAGTTCGCGCCTACTGGAATACGGATGAGGAACAGCTCTACATTTTCCGCCCTCATGATCATTTCACCCGGTTGTTAAACTCGGCCAAAATGATCGCGGCCGACGTTGAGTACAACCAGGAACAACTACTCGCTCATACCCTCGATCTGGTACGGGCGGAAGACTATCGCGAGGATATTTACATTCGACCACTGATTTATAAGTCGGATGAGCTCATAGGTGTGCGACTGCATGACCTTCAATCCAAGTTAACCATCTTCGCGATACCCTTCACGCGCTATGTCGATCGTGACGATAACGCACATGTAACCTTTTCATCCTGGCGGCGGATCGAAGATAACGCGATTCCAGCACGTGGAAAATTCACCGGCGCCTATATAAATTCAGCATTCATCAAAACCGATGCCACACGCTCGGGCTTCGATGAAGCCCTGGTTCTGACCAACGAGGGACATGTGTCCGAAGGTAGTGCGATGAATGTTTTTATGATGCGATTTGGCAAGCTCATTACACCGCCCGTAACGGATAATATCCTTGAAGGCATCACCCGCTGGACGATTATGACTTTGGCGAGGGATGAACTAGGCTTGGAAGTAGAAGAACGCGCCATCGATCGCACCGAAGTTTTCTTGTGCGACGAACTGCTTATGACCGGTACAGCGGCACAGGTCACGGCTGTGACAAAGGTGGATCACCGTCCGATTGCTGACGGCGTTATGGGCCCGGTGACGGCGGAGCTGCGAAGGCTTTTCGATGACACAGTGCGTGGCAAAATGTCCTCGTATCGCCACTGGAATACGCCCGTCTATGTCCCAGAACCTGTACAAGGCGATTGACCGGCATGGTTGTCAGTACCTGGCGACGATAAAACAATACGGATGAGCTCCATTCGAATGGGGCTCATCATTCAAATAAAGCATGGATACAAGACCCCCAAAACGTAAGGGCTT
>JBFFMI010000013.1:0-27037 GCA_041554155.1 Anaerolineales bacterium | reverse complement strand
CGGGAGTTTGGGGAGAGGTGGCTGTAATCACGCAGCCGCGATTCGACCGCGGCGATCAGTTCCTCCGCCAGCCCTTCGGTTTGTGCCTCGGACTTCCAGGGTTCCAGCATCTTGCCGAGGCCACCTACAACAGCGCGGTCATCGAAACCACGTTGGGCTTCGAGTCGTAAAAATTTTGTGATTTTTGAAATCGCTGAATTCATAACAGGTTAACTATAAGGGCGAAGCCTTGATTAGGCTAGGTATTTAATCCGGCCAATCCAATCGAGCCTGGACCAACATGTGCGCCGATTATCGTGGTGACTTCTACGATTAGTGGTTCGATGCCCGAACGATCGTGGATATCCACGGCAACCCCGTGTGCAAAGTCAGGGATCCCGGTATGCAGGACGGCTAAGCGCTGACACGGTCCCCAGGTGCCCATGATTGTTACCATTTCTTTAAGGGCACGGTCGAAAGTCCGCTTCTTCCCTACATCGATAATGGCGCCATCTTCAATGGCTAAAAGCTGCTTGATGCGCAAGAGCTCACCCACGCCAGCCTGGAGCCAGCTAACCCGGCCACTTCTGCGCAGATACTCCAATGTATTGATTAAAGCTATCACGCGAACTTTCTGGCGAACTTGTTCGGCAACCTGCATCACTTCGCTAAATGATTTTCCAAGCTGTGCCGCATGAGCGGTTTCAATAACCTGAAAACCCAAACCAAGGGAGAGTTGACCGCTATCAAGAACTTGAACGATATCTGGGAAATCCTGGGCTGCCTGACTGGCTGAGGTCAACATGCCACTCAACGTTGAAGCGACATGGATCGAGAGGATCTTCTGAATCCCTTTATCGATGAGCTGCTGGTATACCATTGCAAACGAGGCTGGTGATGGGGTGGCGGTGGTTGGCGGTTGGGAGAATTGCGGGAGCTGGTTGTAGAAGTCGGCTCTCGAAAGCTGGCGACCATCTTCAAACGTCTCCCCATCGATGATCAAGAGTGCTGGCACCATCTCGATCCCGAAAGACTCGAGCAGGTCGACAGGGATGTCTGCGGTGCTATCGGTTACGATACCAACCTTTACCTCCGCGGTCATTAAAAATCATCCGCTTCAGTTTCCAGGACGATTGCTCCGAGACAATCAAATCCGACCATGGAAGAAAAGGCTGGTCCATACGAATTGATGCTGAAAGGCGTCGAAGGGTAAATGGTGCGAAGCCGGTCAAAAATCCCCTGCGTTTCCTCGGTCTCCCCAGTACCCGCTTGGATCAAACCCATATGGGCTAAATCAGAAAACTCACTGACAAATTCGATCAGTTTTTCCACTGCCCGAATTCTTGAACGGACTTTTTCCATGGGAATCAGGTAGCCATCTTCGATGGTCAGGAAGGGAACAATACCAAGCATATTACCGAGTATGGCTTGAGATCTACTGACGAGATTGTTGCGTTCCAGGAAAAATAGATCTTCCAAGAACATCACCGCATACATGCGGGTGATCATGCCACGAACCTGCCGGATTATCGCGTCAAATGATTCCCCGCGTAGCGCAGCCTGGGCTGCATTCTGCACCAGTAGACCCAAACCAATCGAGATCGACTGCGAATCGATAACCTGGATATCCATCCGACCGCGAAATTGGTGGCTGGCTTGCAGGGCATGCTCATATGTGTTTGATAATCCGGAGGAGCCGTGGATGGCAATGACTTGATTGGTTTCTTTATTCAGGGCCTGGTAGATCCCTGTGAAAGTGTCCACAGAGGTACTCTCAACATACATATCAGGAGAGCAAGCTTCCAGTGTATTGCGTAAGGAAGCCAGGTTGACTTCGGGTCCTTCAGGAATGTGGACAGGACCACATTGCACGCTAATCGGGGAGATCGTTACATCATTGTTGGATGCAAAGTTGGGAATGGAAAAACGTACAGTGGCATCAGTGACGATTCGTACCATGGACAGTGCTACTCGATCGAAAGGATCAACTGGTAGTGGGGTTGACCACCTTCATGAACCTCCAGCTCTTGTTCGCTGTAAAGTTCACGAATCTGATCCCCGAGTTTATTCGCCTCCATCGCGCTTAAGTCTTCCCCGTAATAAAGGGTGATGAGTTCACGCGAGGCGGCATCCGCCTTTTCCAGAGTCTCGAAGAGGACTTTTTCGAGAGTATCTCCAGAAACTTCAAGTTTGCCGTTCAACAATCCGATAACCTGACCTGCTTCGCAATTAACCCCCTCGATCTCCACAGAGCGAGTTGCGGTTGTGATCTCGGCAGTTTGGACATCCTCGATCGCACTTTCCATATTTGTAGATACGCTATTGAAATCTCCTTTAGGTTCCCAGGCAAACATTGCCGCGATGCCTTGTGGGATGGAGACAGAGGGAATGACCGATACTTTTTTGACGGTGAGCTCCGCAGCCTGTTTCGCCGCTAGAAGAATATTCTTATTATTGGGTAATAGAACGATTTTGTCCGTGGGAAGATCCTCAAAGGAAGCCAGTATTTCCTGTGTGCTTGGGTTCATGGTCTGGCCACCCTCGATGATTCCCGTGACGCCAAGGCTTGCAAAGACGCGGGCGAGGCCCATACCGGGGGCGACCGCAATGACAGCATTCTCATTGGGTTCAATCGCCTGGAGCTTGAGCTCGCTGATCTCTCCCTGGTGCGCGCTTCCGCCAACTTGAACCATCAGGTTCTCAATCGCTACATTCGTGATGGTCCCCATATTCCGGATGTAATCAATGGGTTTGTATTCGGTCGTATCGGGAACATGGATGTGCATACGGTACATGCCATCACCCTCACCGACCTGGATGGAGGTGCCCATTTCTTCAAGGTCACTGTAAAAATTTTTCAAATCTATGTTACCTTCGGGATGGAAATCAACGATGACCTCCCAATCCTGTCCGGGTTCGATCGCTTCTGTGGCACCCTGAAGGTTGATCGCACTTAGAGGTTGGAGGGCGATCACTGGCTCGTCGAGTGGTTGTTGATAGGCTGCGCGCAACATTCCCTCCAGGATGAAGAATAGTCCCTTCCCCCCGCTATCCACAACACCAGCCTCTTTCAAGACCGGGAGCAGTTCAGGTGTATGCTCAACCGAGATATCAGCCGCTTCCACGATAAGCTCAAGGATCTGAAATGCCGAGCTTGTTCCGTTTTGCACGGCCGCTTTTGCTTCCCGGGCGATATCTTTGGATACGGTGAGGATCGTCCCTTCCACAGGTCGAACAACACCTTTGTAGGCCGTTTCGCGGGCCTCATCCAGCGCCCTGGCCAGTAAGTCCGCGTCCATACGATCATGCTCATCCAGTGTGCGGGCGAAGCCGCGCCATAGCTGAGAAAGGATGACGCCTGAGTTGCCCCGAGCGCCCATGAGCGCGCCGTGTGCAATGGCATGCGCGACATGCCCTACCGAGCGTTCGCGCTGCTCATTGATTTCATCCATAGCAGATTGCATCGTGAGCACCATGTTCGTGCCGGTATCACCATCCGGCACAGGGAAGACGTTCAAGGCATTAACAATTTGCTGGTTGGTACGCAGCCATTCAACACTAGCCTCGAGCATTTTCTGCAAGGTGGGTCCATCGATTACGCGATACCGCTCCTGAAGCGTCTCACGGTATCTAGAATCAACTGCGGATGTGGTCTTGCTCATCCCTACTCCCTCTGGCGATCAGGCTGTGTCGGTAACTCGTAACCCCTGAACATGCACATTCACCGCGAGTACTGGCATACCTAAACTCTGTTCAACCTTATACCGGACAGCGTTAGCTACGCTTGTCGCCACTGAGGAGATGCGCGTGCCGTATTCGACGATCACATACATATCAATCGTTATTGACTCCTCATCGGAATTCACCTCAACACCGTGGTGAGGGTCCTTGGTGAGGACGTGGGAGATCCCGTCAACGATATTTTTTGAGGCCATCCCAACGACGCCATAAGATTGCGAAGCTGCATTGGCTGCGATAGTCGCGATCGCGTTCGGTGAGATTGTAATTCGCCCCAGATTGGTTGTCTCACTAGTCATCGGTTACCTCATTCTACTCGCTTGCTGTATTGATCGGCGCTTCGAGCTGTGGTATCATGTCCGCCGGTCAGCTTGACCATTGATCTCGTGTACGAAAGGACGAATTGGTATGGCTAAGTGTGAGAATTGCGGTAAAACCACACGCTTTGGGCAGAGCCGTAGCTTCTCAATGAAAGCGACCAAACGACAGTTCAAGCCTAATCTTCAGAAGGTCAAGGTGATGGAAGAAGGTCGTATGGTTCAGAAAACGTATTGTGCCAAGTGCATTAAGCGTTTAGCTGTCGTTTGAGATACTACTCCTGTTATCGCATACACTGGCCGCCTTTAGGCGGCCTTTTGTATTGTTTAACCCTCTGATGCGGAAATCGCCTCCTGTAAAGCCGCGACACCCGCTGCGATCCCCGAAGGGTGTTGGAAGATCGCACTAGCGGCAACGAAAACATTTGCGCCTGCATCAGCGGCCATTCGGGCCGTCTCGACGGTGATGCCACCGTCGACTTGCAGGTGAGCTTGTGACCCTCGTTCAGTCAAGTAATCCCGGGCCCGCTTAATCTTATCCGGCGAACGGTCGATGAATTTTTGACCGGCAAACCCCGGGTTGACTGTCATGATCAGGAGCAGATCGATCTGGTCGATCACCTCGTCCAGGACATGCAGTGACGTGCCAGGATTTAAAGCGACCCCGGCTTGCATCCCCAACCCATGAATTCTGGCAAGCGTTCGTTGCAGGTGGGTTACCGCTTCATAATGTACGGTGAGTAAATCGGCACCTGCCGTGGAAAAAGCTTCCAGGAATAAATCTGGCTCGTTGATCATGAGATGAACATCGAGGAATGCATCCGTCGCCCGCCGACAAGCTTTTACTATCAGCGGCCCAAAACTTATGTTGGGCACAAAATGCCCGTCCATGACATCAAGTTGAAACCAGTTGATGCCTGCATCTGCACAGGCGTTTATCGCCTCCCCTAGTTGAAGGAAATCGGCGGATAGTATCGAAGGCGCCAGAATATTTTTTGGCATCCAGACAATCATACCGTTCGGCATATGAAATGACAAGATATGCGGCTTTTGGGATGCCCTGGAGGGTGATCCGATTTCCTTTAAGTGAAGGCGAATCCCTATCGAAAAATCGTGGGGTACCTCGGCCTGTTTTTATAGATTTGACGCAGACGGATCCAAAATGAAAGATGTGGTTTAAACGCGATCCGTGATTCTTAGAGAGCTTCGGTGGCCAATTGGCCACAGCCTGCCTGTATATCGATGCCCCGCCGAACGCGAATTGTGCAAGATATCCCTGCCCGCTCAAGGATCGCCTGGAACGCAGCGGCACGTTCGCGTGAGCTGGGTCCACCAGCGTAGCCCTTCGTCGGGTTTAAGGGAATGATATTCACATGGCTGTTGAGATTGTGCAACAATTTGACTAAAGCGTTCGCTTGATCCGGGTGATCATTAAAGTCTGCAATGAGCGCCCACTCAAAGGTTATCCGTCGACGAGTCGAGCGACTATAGCGATGACATGCAGCCAGGAGATCTTCGAGCGGGTAGCGCTGGTTGATGGGGAGCATTTGGCTGCGGAGTTCGTTGGTAGCGGCATGGAGCGAAACGGCCAGATTGACCTGACGTTGTTCGGCGGCAAAGCGGTCGATCATGGGTACCAGGCCCACGGTTGAGACAGTGAAACGACGAGCACCAAAGTTGAATCCATCCGGGTCGTTCAGGAGGTCTATGGCACCCATCGTAGCCTCGAAGTTATGAAGGGGCTCTCCCATGCCCATCAGGACGATGTTTGTAAGTCGTTCCCCTTCCCGGGCAAGCACGCGACTGATAAAAAGCGCCTGTGCTGCGATCTCCCCTTGACTGAGATTACGTCCGAAACCCATTTGCCCTGTCGCACAAAAAACACAAGCCATAGCACACCCAACCTGGGTGGAAATGCAGGCTGTTTGTCTGCGCTCGTAGCGCATCAACACAGTCTCAATGGTTGCGCCATCGTGTAAAGCGAGTAAGTATTTCTGTGTTCCACCATCAATGGACTCGATCTCATCGATGACCTGAAAGGCCTCGAAGGCAAACATCTGGTCGAAATGCTTGCGAAGTTCTGCTGGTAGGTTGGTTATGGCACCCGGAGAGGGATGAAGGTTTGCGTAGATCCCCTGCCAGAGCTGCCGGGCTCGATAAGCGGGTAGCTTGAGTTGCTCGACATGCTCTTGAAGCTGTGCTTGCGTGAGATCAAAAAAGAGCGGGGCACTTGACATGATCAGGCGCCTTCCAATGCTAGCTGGAGCGCTGGGAGACCTTCCAGAATCCATTCCGCTTTGATCTCCGAAGCAGCGGCATCATCAGCAGAGGTAACGCCACTTAGCAGGAGCACGGAAGCCATCCTGGCATGTTGCGCTCCGAGGATATCTGTTTCGAGGCGATCCCCTACGACCAGGATCCCTTCGGTGGGTACCTGCAACCTTTCGGCCGCCTGTTGGTAAAGCAGGGGTTCAGGTTTTCCTACGATGACTGGCTTCACCTTTGTTGTGACTTCAATTGCCGTAATGAATGCCCCATTTCCGGGTGCCTGTCCCTCTTCGATTGGGAAGCTCTTGTCTGGATTGGTGCCGACAAAAAGGGCACCAAATTGGATCGCCAGCGCGGCTTTTGTAAGCTTCTCCCAGGAAATGTTGCGATCGAAGCCTACGACGACGGCATCCACGTGGTGCGATTCCCCGGTCAGGATGAATCCGGCGCTTCTCAGGGCGTCCTGGAGAGCCAGCTCACCGACGACGTGAAGGGTTGCACCCGGTTCAAGCTGCTCTCGCAAATATGAAGCTGTCGCCAGAGAAGATGTGAGCACTTCTTGCGGCAGCACTTGAACGCCAGAACCTGCCAATCGCTCGACCACGCCTTGTGGTGTGGCGGTTGAGTTATTGGTCGCAAGGATGAAGGGGAGAGATTGTTGGCGCAGGGCGGTGAAGAATTCCATCACGCCAGGCAGGAAGGTGCGCCCACGCCAGAGCACGCCATCCATGTCAATGTTGAGCGCTTGTGTATCCTTGATCCGGTCAAGTTTTCGTGTAGCCATGAATGTGTCTTTGGTTTATCCCCTTCTACAGGTGAGATCAGCCAAATTTGCGAAGAATAAACTCGTATACCGGGGGGTCAATCCGACCGGAATCAAAATTCGCGCGCTCTTCGAAATTCTCGTTTCCCAGGAACTGTCGCAGTGCTTGTCGGGTTTCAGGATCGTAGATACCACTGGCGATCTCAAGACCGTAACCAAGATTGATCATCAACGCTTGCAGCATCTTACAGATCTCACCCTCAATCACGAGTTCTTCATCAACTGGGCTCTTCTCAAAATGTAGGTGGTGGAGCTCGATCAACTCATACAGTCGAGGGACCGGGTCTTCATGATCGTCAACACGGTAATCCATCCAGCGATCGTTAAAACCACCATATCCACCTTGAGGTTTGACCACCAGCAGACCGGCGCTCTGGCGACCGCGCCGATCGCCTCCTGCGAGATCGCCAGCTGTCAGAGCCGCCAGAAGGCGTTCAGGGAGCTCCCCTTCGCCCGCCTCGAAGGCCTCAGCCATGGCGCGCACCACGTCTTCTCCGACGAGTATATTTCCCTGCACGCAATAATTGTCCCCGACCAGACCACCCGCCCAATCAAAGCAATCTTTACCCGTGAAGGTCGCTGCTCTGCCTTCAGCATCCACAAGTCCAACTTGACGAAGATCCCGCTCTTCGTCTTCTGCGATCAATGCATCCAGCGCCTCCTGGGCTGATTTTCCTGAAGCCATCAGGTCGAGGCCACGCGGTCCGTAGCTGGTGTTGGCATAGGATTGGGTTGCTACCGCGCCAGCGTCGGCCCGCGCCCAGGGCACGACCGCGCCGGCAGCAGGGAATTTTGAAGCCACGGCTATGCCCCATGCGGAGTCTTTGGAATCAAAGCCGACAATGGAAAAGGTCGATGGTTTGATCATGTGATTACCTTCAGTATTGGGGAATCAGGCAGCATCGGGTAAGCTGGCTTCATCGGTCGAGAGCTTCTTACCCTTCGAGTCGTACAGAGCAGGGCGCTGAATTTTCCGTATCGTTTTTTCGTTAACCACTACTTTGCTGATATCCGGTTTGGAGGGAATATCGTACATTACATCGAGAAGCGCGCCCTCAATGATCGCCCGCAATCCACGGGCGCCAGTCTCGCGCTCGAGTGCCATCTTCGCAGCAGCGTCAAGCGCCTCCTCTTCAAATTCAAGTTCAACTTGATCCATCTCAAACAGACGTTGATATTGGCGAACAAGCGCATTGCGAGGTTCTGTCAGGATGGCGCGTAGATCAGCCTCATTCAATGGATCGACGCTTGCTACGACCGGCAAGCGGCCAACAATTTCGGGGATCATGCCAAATCGCATCAAATCATCGGGCGTTACACGGCGCAGCAACTCCGCTTCGTTGGCACCTCGCGCATCGGGATCTAGAACGGTTCCCGTGAATCCCAGGCGGCCACGTCGTCCGAGTCTCTCAGCCACAATTTCAGCTAAACCAGCGAACGTCCCTCCGCAGACAAAAAGGATGTCATTGGTGTCTACCTGGATAAATTCCTGTTGTGGATGTTTTCGCCCGCCTTGCGGGGGTACATTGACAATCGCTCCTTCAATTATTTTTAGAAGAGCCTGCTGCACGCCCTCACCTGATACATCGCGGGTTATGCTGGGGTTATCTCCGGTTTTGCGGGAGGTTTTATCGAGTTCATCGATATAGACGATCCCGCGTTCAGCACGCTGTACATTAAAATCAGCGGCTTGTAGAAGCCTCAGCAGGATGTTTTCAACGTCTTCACCCACATAACCGGCTTCAGTAAGGGCAGTGGCGTCGGCGATGCAGAAGGGCACGTCCAGGCTGCGCGCCAGCGTCTGTGCGAGCAGCGTCTTTCCGCTTCCGGTGGGCCCGACAAGCAGGATATTCGCTTTATCGAGCTCAACTTCAGCATGGCCGCGATTAGCGATGCGCTTGTAGTGGTTGTAGACCGCGACCGAGAGCACGCGCTTGGCGTGCTCCTGGCCGACGACATATTCATTTAGATTATCGAAAATCTCTTGTGGGGATAGGCTGGGCTTACCGGATGAGCTCAGACCTCCGGCAGGGCGAGAAGCTTCACCTTCGAGGATGTCGCGGCACAGATCGACACATTCATTGCAGATGAATACGCCTTCTGGTCCGGCGATCAGGCGGTGAACTGCATGATCATCTCGATTGCAGAAGGAGCAATGCCTGGCTTCAGGCGCTGGCGGCTCCTTGGCTTTCGACATGCTTCAATTACTCACTTTCCTTCTCGTTCTTCTTCTTATTATTCTCATGCGGATCAAGCACGTGGTCGATCAGGCCATACTTCTGTGCCTCGTAACCGTCCATGTAGAAATCACGTTCGGTATCGCGCTCGATATCTTCACGCGTGCGGCCGGTGTGACGCATGAGTATCGTATTCAATTCTTCCTTCAGACGCAAGATCTCTTTGGCCTGGATCTCGATATCCGTTGCCTGGCCCTGGGCACCGCCCAGTGGTTGGTGCAGGTGAATGGTGGCATGGGGTAGGGCGTAGCGTTTGCCCTCCGAGCCAGCCGCAAGCAACACCGTTCCGAACGAGGCGGTCACACCGACAGCCACCGTAGATATGGGTGCCCGCACCTGCTGCATTGTGTCGTAGATCGCCAGGCCGGCGTAGATCTGCCCACCGGGGCAGTTAATGTACATATTGATCTGCCGATCGGGATCTTCGCGATCCAAGAAGAGCAGCTGAGCGACCATCAAGTTGGATACTTGGTCGTTGATCGGGGTACCCAAAAAGATTATGCGCTCACGCAGCAGCAGCGAATAAATATCATACGCTCGTTCGCCACGACCGCTGGATTCAATCACCATGGGGATCATTGCTCGGGGATCCATTGTTTCGTTCTACTCCTTTTCAGCGTCTTCCTCCACAACATTCGTGGAAGTCTCCAGTTGATCCTGGCCTACAACCTCAGCCCCTTCTTCAGCTTCATCTTCGTTCGATGTTTCAGCTTCGGCAGCAGGCGATATTTCTTCTTCAGTTATACCGCGAGCGAGATTGGTTAAGCGAGTAATCGCTTTATTTGTAAGTATATCTATGGCGATGCGATTACGGCTTGCATCGTTCTCGAAAGCTTTTCGTAATTCCTGTCCTTCCTTGCCTTCGAAGGGCTCCATCATGCGATCGATTTCAGCTTGAACTTCGCCGTCATCAATATCCAGTTCTTCCAGGTCGACGAGTTTGCCAAGGACCAAGCCTCGCTCAATACGAGCTACCGCCGCCGGTTGAAGCTCTTCTTTTAGGCTCTCTTCCGTCGTATTCTCAACTTTCAGGTAGTCTTCAAGTGTTAGGTTCTGCCCCCGTAATCGTACCTCCAGGTCTCGCAAGGATCGTGCCAGTTCCTCTTCGAGCACAACCGGGGGGTACGTGACGGTGGATTGCTCAAGTAATTTCTCGAGAACTTCGTCCGCATAGCGAGATTGATTCTCCTGGTTTGCCTGCTCCTGCAACGATTCTCGCAGCTTGACGCGTAAATCCAGGAGTGTTTCAAAATCTCCCAGATTTTGTGCAAGATCGTCGCTCCACTCTGGCACAAGACGAGATTTCACCTCAGTGCAGGTGAGTTTGAACTGCGCTTGTTGTCCACGTAGATCCTCACTTGCATAGTCATCGGGAAAGATGTATTCAAAAGAGCGTTCGTCCCCGGCGCTGATTCCCCGTAAGTGCTCGTAAACACCGGGAACGGGAAAATCGGTATCGGGCTCAACGAGAATGGACATTTCCTTCGAGTCGATCAGGCGTTTATCTTCTTCATCCTGGGCTTCCAGGAGCTCACCATAAACATCCAGGATCACGAGATCCGAGTCTTCAGCCGGGCGGTCCGCGGGTTCAATCAGCGCTTGGCGCTGACGCAGCTCCTCGAGAGCTTCTTCAAGAGCTTCATCGGTGATCCCGGCATCTTCGAAGGGCACGCGCAATGACCGGTAATCAGCCAGGTCGATCTCGGGAGCAAGGGGGACAACGTATCGCAAGGTCAGAGGATCGCGACTTTCGATCTCCTCGAGCATGCCTGGAGCGTAGGGTTCCAATTCTGCTTGTTCGAGACCTGCGCGATAGGCTTCCTGTCCCAGTGTGTCTAACGCCTCTTCGAAAATTCCCTCTTCCCCGAACTTTCCGATGATGATCTCGTAGGGGGCTTTCCCGGGTCGGAAACCGGGGATTTTGGTTTGCTTGCTCAGGCGACGCGCGGCCAAGCGCATAGCTTTATCCACCTGCTCAGGGGGAACTTCAACCTTCATTTCAATCTGTCGGTTTTCGAGTTCCTGAGTTTCGATTTTCAATGTGACATCCTTCCATACTGAATGGTCGTCTCGACAAAATGCTGGGCTTGATCGTACGGATCAAGCCCTTAGCTGCAAATCCTATGGGGAAGGAGGGATTTGAACCCTCACGCCTTACGGCACGTGATCCTAAGTCACGCCTGTCTGCCAATTCCAGCACTTCCCCCTGGCTGGATTGATTATATCTAGTGGGGGAGGGGGTGTAAAGGATGTTGCTGGTCGGGCGATCCGGATCGGGCCCTCACAACCCAATGCAGCGATCTATCCTGGTGGCCACGAACATTCGCACCTGCAACACGAACGGCTATACATAAAGATTAGCCCCGGCGATGGGGCTATGTCTCAGTTTTACACAAACGGTTCAAGAGTGGTTAGATGGACATCGCTTGCAGTGTCTTTCGCAGTTGGGCAAGGTGTATCGTATCGTGATCGTTGGCGATGGCCATGACTTCGTTCAATTTCATCGGCCCGAGAAGCGTGTGTAGAGCGGGGCGGCTCCAATCTTCCTCTGTGAGGCTATCCATCCGCTCAATCAGTTGCATTCGATGGCTGATAAACCTCTGGAATGCTTCCATACCCGGCTGGCAGTGGTATTGGCGGATCTCAGCCCACATATCGGTATCTTCACCTACGAGCAGGGGGTTATTATCCTTTAGGATGCGATCCAGGCGGTCAAGGTGCACTTCCAGCTCGACATCCCGCATATGACACATGATTTCAGCAAGGGACCATTCTCCGGAAATTGGTGTAATGGCATAAGACTCTTCATTGAGTGCTAGCAGCATGATTTGCATGGCGGCTAAGCTGCCACGCGCCCGGGCGAGAATAGCTTCGGAGGTTTTAGCATTCTCTCTCATTGCTTTCGAAAGGTCCTGCTCAATCCAAGTGTGGGCAGCCGAGAAATCGCCACCGTCATATCCGACTTCGGGTTGTGATGCCAGGTGAAAAACCCCCATACCCAGCGACCTGGCTGGTGCTAAATCACGCTCAGGATCATCGCCGATCATGAGGGCCTCGAAAGGAGCGACCCCCAGGTGGCTAAGGATCTCCGCATAGTATTCACGGTGGGGTTTGGTGAAATGAAAGCGCTCATAGGTGGTGATGAGCCGGAAGGATTCTTTCGGCTCAGTGAAGCCCGCCCATCGAAGGCGTTCTTCCACGGCGAGATAAGGGAACAATGGATTTGTGGCAAGGCAAATATCGCGCCCATCTTGAGCGAGTCGTGCCACGAAGGGTATGGCTTGGGGTCTTTCGCTGGTGAGTGCTTCTAATTCCGGGAATACCTCGCGGTAAAAAGTTTCGATCCTGCCTCGCAGTGGGGCTTCATCAAAGCCGAGTGCCGGGTAGAAATGGGAAGCAAAGGCTTGCTCAAGCGTTTGGTTGGGATCCAAATTCTCGAGCATAAACCGGGTCCCGGCGAGCAGCTCGGTCAGCATACGTTCAGGATCGACGCGATCGGATAGGTATGACCCCAGCTTCTGAAAATATGCCGGGAGAAACACGTCCATCGAATTGTCTAAGAGCGTGTCATCAAGATCGATTAAGATTGCGCGGATCATGCTTCGTCAGGGGAAATTTCAAAGGTGGGAAAGTCTGTATGACACTGACCACAACCGATCTGTGGTTCGGAGACCTCCTCATGTGACCTTGTGCAGAAGGCGGATATGTTAACCCGTTTTCCTAATCCGAGAATCCCCCGACTGGCACGCGCTTCTAAGACCAGATTCTCACAAGCATTAGCCATGATAATCCCTGGAACAGCACAATTCCCGCATAAACTTGGGGTGTAGCTGCCTCCGTCCGGGGTTTTCTCTATCAAGCGACATTCTTGAAGTGCGCGTCCGCGATGAAAGTCCTGGTAATACCAAGGACACTCTTTCCCTGCTGGTGTGATCATAGACTCCCCAATTACACCCGGGTGACGTACGCACCATTGCGAGTGTCGACGCGGATCGTGTCACCTTGTTCGACGAACAGAGGGACTGTGACCTTAAGCCCGGTCTGGACGGTCACGCTTTTATTGGCTCCGGTGGCTGTATCGCCTTTGACGGCCATTTCCGCTTCAACGACCTCGAGATCAACAGCAGTGGGAAGTTCGATGTCAATCGGTTCGGTGTCATAAAAAGTTAGTTTTACTTCGAGCCCCTCGGTGAGGTAGTGGATTGTTTCGCCCAGATTGTCTGGGCTCAATGCTGGTTGCTCGAAGGTCTCGTTATCCATGAAGTAGTACAGACCACTGTCTTCGTACAAGAATTGGGCTTGACGATAGTTCAAGCGCACATTCTGTACCTTGTCCCCTGAAATGAATGACTTTTCAAGGACCGATCCAGTGCGAAGATCACGAACCTTGGTTCGGATGGTCGCCTTTCCGCGCCCAGGTTTATGGTGAGCGTATTCGATCACCTTATAGAGGTTGCCATCCAGCTCGAATGTTACGCCGTTGCGAAGTTCGTTGACATCAATCACAGTCTATTCCTTATAGCTTGATCTCGAATCACCGGATGGATTATATTCGCGGCGCAATCGTGCCGTCAATCCGAGCCTCAGTTTGGCTCCGAGGCTTGATCAGATATTCAACCAGCGTTGTGCTGCCTCCGGAAGTTCTGAAAGTGAACCTTGCCTGACCGTGCAGCGTGGCAGGGATTCGATAAATGCTCTCCCATAGCCCTTACTTAACAACCGACGGTCGAAGATCGCAACCACACCGCGATCGGCACGCGTCCGGATTAATCGGCCAAATCCCTGGCGGAAGCGCAATATCGCTTCCGGGATCATATATTGGTCAAAGGGAGATTCGTACGTCTCGGCCCTGGCGGCAATAATGGGATCGCTGGGGACATCGAAGGGGAGACGAATGATTGCTAGAACGGATAGGGCTGGACCGGGTACATCAACGCCTTCCCAGAAGGATCGGGTGCCGAGAAGCACGGCGTTCTCCGAGTGGCGGAAACTTTCTAACAAGGCATGCCTGGACGCGCCGCTGCTTTGCTCATACACCTGGATTCCGGCTTTCATCAAGGGTTCGCTGATAGCCCTGGCAGTTGTCTGTAATTGTTGATTGGACGTGAATAACACAAGCCCCCGGCCTCCAGTGGCGCGCAAGAGGCGGGTGAGACCCGATTCAACCGCTCTCTGGTAGTTGGTGCGGTCAACCGGCTCCGGGATATCGGTAATCAGGTACAACAAGGTGGCGGTCTCGTAATCAAAAGGTGAGCCCAGCGCCAGCTCGTCAGCGTCCTCGGCGTAAAGGCGCTTGCGGATAAAATCAAATTCCCCTCCGGTTGTGAGCGTGGCCGAGGTCATAATGACCGATTCCTTCTCATGCCATAGATGGCGCTCGACAAGGGGCCCGACCTCAAGCGGGGCAGCGTGCAGCGTCAGACGACTCTCCTGGCTTGAGAGCTCTATCCAGTAAATCACCATCGGATCTGGCTCAAAGATCATATTTTCAAGATGGGAATACATCTCATTCAGGCTGCGACGCACAATGCGCATCGCGACAGCTAAGGTATCAACCGCGGGGCTCTCTCCGGCCTCCAAGCTCTCTAAATCATCAGCCAGATCCTGCAGCGTTCCAGCGATCGTAGCGATTGGCTCGCGAAGATTCTCCCAGGCAATTTCAACACCCTCCCAATCGGGCAGTGTGCGTGTAGCGGGCAAAACACGCATTTGCTGGCCATAGCTTCCGACTGGTTTACCCTCTCGTTGATTTTCAAGTAATTCATTCAGGCGTTGAAATAACCCGGTGGCGGCACTGGCACATTCTTCAACGTGTTCAGCTGTTGTCCCGATAACCGTCTCAACCCGACCCTGACCATCGGGCGGCAAAGTTCTTCGTGCCAGGTCGATAATTTGTCGTAGCAATCCTCGCCTGGAGGTCCCCAGATCACGGAAGATGCGTTTGACTTCAAATTCCGATATTTTAAAACTCAGGCCCTGGGTTGTTGCCGATTCGAGATGATGGGCTTCATCGACAATCAGGTGCTGGTATTCAGGGATCACCCTGCTTCCAGTGGCGATGTCAGCCAATAATAGTGCGTGGTTGACGATAATGACATGGGCATTATCGGCCGCAATCCTAGCCTTGTAATACGGACACCTGCCTCCAGCGAGGGAAGCACAGGTCTCGAGTGAACAATCGTCATCATCAGCTGAGAGACGCGACCAGACGGCCGTCTCCCCCATCGGGAGGTTAAGCTCGCTGCGCTCACCGCTGCCACCCTGAGAAAGCCAGAGTAGGAGCTTTGCCAGAACCCGCATTTCCTCCGGATTGCGTGGACCCAAAGAGCGCAAGGCGTTGAATCGGCGTGGGCAGAGATAGTTCCCTCGACCTTTAAGCACTGCGGCCTGGTAGCGTGCGGAAAGCGCCTCATTTAGATCCGGGACATCCTTCAGGATCAATTGATCCTGAAGGTTTAGCGTATTGGTTGAGATTACAACCCGCTGCTGATTTTGATCTGCCCAGTAGAAGGCCGGCACCAGGTAAGCGATCGATTTGCCGGTCCCGGTTCCAGCCTCGACCAATAGATGTTGCTGCTGGTTGAACGCTTCCGCCACCGCAGTAGCCATACTGACCTGCTGTGGGCGATGCTCATATCCATCAAAATGGCGATTCAGCTCCCCCGCTGGTTCGAAAACCGCTGCTACCTCAGCGCTATCGATAGGCTTAGGATCGGTGGGCTCGAATTTTCGCTCCGGAGAAGTATCCGGGACACTGAAGAGCTCAAGGGTTTGACGTTCTAGCGGTTGCCCTATCTCACGAAAGGCATCGTCGAAAACCATACCGGCACCCCATTCAAGCTCCTCCCCCAGCCGGGTGATCTCCTCAAGAATGGGTTTTGGTATTTGCAGTGCTTTCTGGAAAAGCTGAAGATAAATTTGTCGGGTTGTGTGAGCATCATCCAGTGCGCGGTGTGAGGTTCTGATGGGGATGGCCAGCGCACTGGCCAATGAGCTGAGCCCATACCTGCCCGCAGAAGGCATTAGCACGGAGGCTAGATCATAGGTATCGAGGGTTGCGTTGAGATCGAAAAGCCCCCTTGGCTGCATGAAGGATACATCAAACCGGACGTTATGTCCCAGGATCGGATCATCGCCAACGAAGGCTTCTAGCTCAGGCAAAACGTGTGTGATGCGCGGGGCGCCGGATAGCATCTCATCCGTGATGCCTGTTAATTGGATGATAAACGGGCTTAGCGCTCGCCCGGGATTCACCAGGCTGGTCCACTCAGCTTCTATTCGCTCGCCTTTAAAACGAACTGCGCCGATCTCAATGATCGCGTCGCGCTGTGGGTCAAGCCCGGTCGTTTCGATGTCAAATGCTATGATTGAACGCATAGGGGCAAGGGATTATAGCATTGCAGCGATGCAAGCATGCTATACTGCTCGCGCTGGGGGACCAGATTCCTATGCAGTCAGGGAAACGCATGACGAACTTCGGGGTTACTAAAATTGAGTAAAAAGAGGGTTGGCAAGGTCGAAAATGAGTCGGCGCTGGATGATATGGCGCTTGCGAAAATTGCTGGCTCGGATAGCGAGGCGTTTGGTGAGCTTTATGCACGCCACGTCCGCCGCATTTACAATTACATATACTATCGCACCGGCAATCACCATGACGCCGAAGACCTGACGGCACGGGTGTTCCAACGGGCATTGAAGCATGTCGGCTCCTTTGAAGATAAAGGGGTGCCTTTCACGGCCTGGCTCTACCGGATCGCTCACAACCTGGTGGCTAACTGGCACCGCGATCGCAGTCGCCGGCCCGTGGTGCCACTGGATCAGCATGTGGCGGTGAGCGAGGTGGCAGTTCACCCAGAGGTAGAAGCGATCGCCCACGAGGAACAGGGTGTGTTGCTTGAAGCGGTACGGCAATTACCGGATGACCGTCAACAATTGCTCATCTTGAAGTTTGTTGAACGGATGTCTAACGCCCAGATCGGTGAAGTGATGGGGCGCACAGAAGGTGCAATCAAGAGTCTTTACCATCGGACACTCAACACACTACGTGAAGAAGTCGTGGAGCTTGAGAAACGATCCAGGGATTGAGATTGAAAATGGGTAGGATAGGTTGAAATGGCTAAGGGGATTAGTAAGAAAGACATCGAACGTTTGCTGACGGATACGTTGATTCCGGTCGAACCCGATCAGGATTTCCTAACCAAGTTGCAGGCCAGGCTGGTAACGTATCGGGGTCGAAAACGGGTGAACGGTTGGATGATCGTCGCCGTGCTGGCCACGGCAGCGCTGATCGCAGTTTCAGCGCTGGGGATTGTCCTCAGAATCCTGGTTGCGTTGGGTGGATTGGTGAGCTTGTTGCTCAACCGCCGCAGATCGAACTCGCGTCCGGAGATGATCACGACCTGAAACGTCGTACCATCGATAAAATAAAACAGCGCCTAGCGTGGGCGCTGTTTTTTTATCGTTTAGGGCCAGTCTAGAATAAACCCCAATCTCCTCCGGTACCTTCCTCCATCATGCCGGGGTCCCACATCTCAGTGCCCATCTCGATTATCGCCGGAATATCCAGCGCTTCTTCGGCCTTCTTGCGGGTCATTTCAAGCATTGCCGGTCCATATGGACAAAAAGGAGTGGTCAGGATCATGTTGATCTTGAGATCCTCGTCGTTGGCAATGGCTGCGTCTCGTACCAGTCCAAGTTCAATAATGTTTAGCCCTAGCTCTGGGTCCATCACCTCGCGCAACCGATCGCGCAACGTGGCAGCTTGATTTGGATGTGTTGAATCGGCTTCCCAGATGGCCGCTTTGGTCGTCTCTTCACTCATGCGGTCTGGTTATCCTCCATTTGAACGCTGAAGGCACAGTGTGCATCACCATCCAGAACGCAGCGAACACGTTCTACTGGCAAAGATAATGCCTTCGCAATGAATAACTGGTCGATTGTGCAGACTTCGGGATGTTGCATTCCAACTTGGATATAGGGGCAACTCATTTCCCGGATCATGAGCTCGTTGCCCTTGCGTTCGACTTCAGCGGAGAACCCTTCTTCATCCAACAGCTCAGCCAAGCGCCTCAATCGTGCTTCGAGGGGAAGGCTTTCCAACTGGCTGGCATAGGTTGACGCCATCGAATTGGCAACATTCGAGAGCAAGATCTGCAGCGCGTCATTGGTAAGGTTTTCCTTAATTTCGCCAATCAAGCGGTTGGTCAAGCGGAAATATCGTGTGGGAAAAAGCTCATGGGCATCCTCCGTAAGAGAATAGACATGCATCGGCCGCCCGACACCGTGCCTTACCTCCTCGGAAACGATTAGATCATCAGCCTGGAGGGCAGATAGGTGGTGACGAACGGATACCGGAGAAATCCCAGCGGCTACCGCAAGTTCTTTTACCGTGCAGCGCCCGTTGGCCCGAAGGGTCCTGATAATTAGGTCGCGAGTCTCAGATGCCATTAGGCGGCAGTATAGCACGCTGGCCCCTCGGTTGTCAATAATTAAGATATTTATGATGTAAATTCGGATCGCGGCTATTTTTGTGCGTGAATATTTCTTATAATTATGACATTTATTGACATCCAAGCATCGCCCGTGCTATAATCCCGCCCAGCAAACGATACATAAGAAATAGAAACCACGCCGGAGGAAGGCATATGGCGGATACGCTTAAAATCATCAATTTACATGCTTCCATCGAGGATCAGGAGATTCTCAAGGGCGTGAATTTAACTGTGAAACAGGGTGAGATCCATGCCCTCATGGGTCCCAACGGCACAGGAAAATCCACACTTGCGAATGTTCTTATGGGGCACCCAAACTATGAAGTCACTGATGGTCAGATAATCTTCCAAGGTGAAGATTTGACTGACCTCGACACGGATGAGCGCGCCCGCAAGGGTATGTTCCTCGCCTTTCAATATCCCGTTGCAATCCCGGGCGTATCTGTCGCCAATTTTCTACGCACTGCCATTAATGCTCGTCGGAAGGCTGCCAACCCGGAGGATAAAGGCATCTCGGTACCGGAGTTTCGTAAGCTGCTGAAGAGCAAGATGGACATGCTGGAGATGTCTCATGAGTTTGCCGGTCGCTACTTGAATGAAGGTTTCTCAGGTGGAGAGAAGAAACGCGCTGAGATCCTACAGTTGGCGACGCTGGAACCATCGATAGCCATTTTGGATGAAACAGATTCGGGCCTGGATATCGATGCGTTGCGCATCGTTGCCGGCGGTGTGAACGCACTTGCCGGTCCCGATCTGGGTGTTCTCGTTATCACACACTATCAGCGCATCTTGCGTTACATCCAGCCCGATTATGTGCACATCATGCTCGATGGCCGCATTGCTGAGACCGGTGGGGCGGAATTGGCTGAGCGGCTCGAAGAGCAGGGCTACGATTGGCTTCGGGAAAAATCAAACGGTAATGGTAAAGTGCAATCAGGGTAGGTAAAAACGGAGGAAGTGTATGGCAACCCCCTCAGATCTTGAGCATCTTGAAGGTATAGATCAGTATAAATACGGGTTCAGTGACCCGGATGTATCCGTCTTTAAGAGCCGTAAAGGCCTCAATGAAGAAGTTGTGCGTGAGATTTCGCGCATGAAAGGCGAGCCCGAGTGGATGCTTGCGTACCGCTTGAAGGCGCTTGAGCATTTTCAACAACGACCCACGCCAACCTGGGGTGGTGACCTCTCCCGGCTTGATCTTGATGATATTTATTACTACGTCAAGCCCGCAGAAGCGGAGAGCAAATCCTGGGATGATGTCCCGGATACGATCAAGCAAACCTTCGACAAATTGGGCATTCCAGAAGCTGAGCAGAAATTCCTGGCCGGGGTAGGCGCGCAATATGAGTCAGAGATGGTCTACCACAGTGTACAGCAGCATCTGGAAGACCAGGGGGTCATCTTCTTAAGCATTGAAGACGGCCTGCGAAAGCATCCGGATCTCTTCCGCGAGTATTTTGGGACGGTCATCCCCTACACCGACAACAAATTTGCAGCATTGAATTCTGCTGTCTGGTCGGGTGGTTCGTTCGTGTATGTCCCACCAGGAGTCAAGGTCGAATTGCCCCTACAGGCATACTTCCGTTTGAATGTCGCAAACATCGGGCAATTTGAGCGATCGATGATCATTGTTGATGAAGGTGCCGAAGTGCATTACGTTGAGGGTTGTACCGCCCCGACATACACGACTGATTCCTTTCACAGCGGTGTGATTGAGATTGTTGTGAAACGCGGGGCGCGAAGTCGTTATACGACGATCCAGAACTGGTCGATGAATGTCTACAATCTGGTGACCCAGCGTGCGATGGTGTATGGCGATGCTTCGCATGAATGGGTTGATGCCAATATCGGTTCTCAGCTGACGATGAAGTATCCCTCCACCTATCTCATGGAGCCTGGTGCAAGGGGCGAAATCCTATCCATGGCCTTTGCCGCTGGCATTCAACACCAGGACACCGGGGGGAAAGTGATTCACGTGGCACCGAACACGACCAGTAAGATAACCTCCAAATCGATCAGCAAAGGCGGAGGGCGTGCATCCTATCGGGGCCTACTCAAAGTTCATAAAGGTGCCACCGGATCGAGATCAAACGTGGTTTGTGACGCCTTGCTGCTTGATGAGGATTCACGCTCGGATACCTATCCTTATATCGAAATTGACGAAGACCAAGTCTCGATAGGGCATGAAGCTTCGGTAAGTAAGGTGGGTGAAGAACAACTCTTCTACCTGAAGAGCCGGGGGCTAAGCGAAGAAGAAGCGATCACCATGGTGGTTTCTGGTTTTATCGAACCCCTTGTCAGGGAACTTCCAATGGAATACGCAGTTGAGATGAATCGATTGATCCAAATACAAATGGAGGGCTCGATCGGTTAAGTATGATCCAGCACCGTCATGAGGAAACGTAACGGATGAGTTCACGTACAGTCACACGAAGAACAAGCGCCAGACGTCCCAATGTCGCAGCTGACTTTCCCTTTACCCTGGAAGACGTTCAGGCGATCAGTGAGCGACTACAAGAATCGGACAAATTAGCCGGTCTACGCCGGCAGGCCTGGGATTACTTCAAGGGCATGCCTATGCCCACGCTGCAGGATGAAGCCTGGCGGCGCACCGATATCCGAGCGCTGCCAAGCGCAGGGATCGCGCGATCCAACGTGAATGGGAAGCCGGTTGATGCGACGCTACTGGAGCCGCTCGCGGGGGATAAACATGGCGCACTACTCCTTCTTCGACCTGGTGAAGAGCCACAACTGACCCTGGATGTAGACCTGGAGAAGCAAGGGGTACTCTTCCTTGATTGGAAGACTGCCGTTCGGGATCATCCTGAAGTGGTGCTCAAGCATGCCGGCAAAGTTGTGCCCGCACAGGATGGTAAATTTGCTGCATTAGCAACGGCCATGGCTGAGGATGGGGTGTTCGTCTATGTGCCCGCCGGCGTGCAGTTGGAAGCCCCATTACATTCGGTGCTCTGGGCCGCAGGGGAAGGGCAGGCTTTCTTCAGCCGGTTGCTGGTCGTTGTCGAAAGCGGGGCTTCACTGACGTTTGTTCATGAAGCAGCATCACCCCAGACAGCCGAGAGCGACTGCATACATGTCGGGCTTGTTGAGCTGTCCGTTGCTGAAAATGCCTCGCTCCAATTTGTTGAGCTACAGAATCTGGGCGAAAATGTCTGGAATATTTCTCACGAACGTGCCACGGTTGCACGTGAGGGACGGCTCGATTGGATCTTCGGTGCCGTAGGCTCACGACTGACAAAGACGTTCTCCGATATCGATTTGCGTGGAGAAGGTGCTGAGGGTCGAATGTCGGGTTTCTACTTCGCCGATGGGCAGCAACATTTAGATCACGATACGCAGCAGAACCATTTTGCACCGAACACCACCAGCGATCTGCTGTTTAAGGGCGCATTGATTGAGCAGAGCCGCTCGGTCTGGCAGGGGATGATATATGTCGCTCCCGGTGCCCAAAAGACGGATGGCTACCAGGCAAACCGTAATCTTGTGCTGAGCAAACAAGCCCGGGCAGACTCGATACCGGGTTTGGAGATCATGGCCGATGACGTTCGCTGCACCCACGGTGCCACGGTGAGCCAACTGGAAGAAGAGCCCATTTTTTACCTGATGAGCCGTGGTCTTCCAAGGCGTGAAGCCGAGCGGATGGTCATCGACGGTTTTTTCGGACAGATCATGGAACGCATTCCATTTGATGGTGTGAAGCAACGTTTCCGGGGGATGATCGACACCAAGCTTGGCGCATAGGCGAGTCTGACATACAATATATTTTCATGGACCGAATCATGGCAGAGCAGAAAGCTACAATGAGTAAGAGACAAAAGAAGGAAACGGCGTTTACACCCACAGAGAAGAAATCCTATGGCGTGGGCGATGTGGTCGAGATTTTCTGCGATCATAATAACGAAGAAGGAAATCGCATTCGCGATTGGCTACAGGGTGTTATAGTCCAAACGGATGAGAAGTTGGTGGCAATCCAATTCAATCAGGATGTCTATCTTACCGATGGTTGGATGGTGCCTGATCGGGTGCTGTGGACCCAGCATATTAGCGATACCATTCGGCCAGCAACGCGCAAACGCAGACGACGCTAATCCTCTAGCGTACCCTCCGAAAAGGGCAAAAACTTTATGATGACACCAATGCAAGCCCTTGACACTCGAAAGATTCGAGCTGATTTTCCTGTGCTAGCAAGGGAGGTACGCCCTGGCATCCCGCTTGTGTATTTAGATAACGCGGCGACATCTCAAAAACCTGCAAGCGTTATCCAGGTGATGTCGCACTACTACGAGCACATGAATGCAAATATTCATCGCGGTATCCACCAACTCGCTGAAGACGCAACCATCGCTTATGAAGAGGCGCGCGGTAGCATCGCGAAATTTATTGGCGCGGCGACGTGGCAGGAGATCGTCTTTACGCGCAACACTACCGAATCACTGAACCTGGTCGCTTATAGCTGGGGGAGAAATAAACTCCAGGCCGGAGACCGCGTTTTACTCACCGAGATGGAGCATCACGCCAATATCGTCCCCTGGCATATGCTTGCCGAAGCACACGGGGTCGCGCTGGATTTTGTCCCGGTACTTGATGATGGGACCCTCGATCTGGAGGCATACAAAGCACTGCTCGACAAGAGCCCAAAGCTGGTGAGCTTCACGCATATGTCGAATGTCCTGGGGACGATCAATCCGGTACATGAGATGACCCGCCTGGCTCATGAAGCGGGAGCGTTGGTCATTATCGATGGCGCACAGTCGGTTCCTCACTTGCCCGTGAATGTCACCGAAATGGATGTGGACTTCTATGCGTTCTCCAGCCACAAGATGCTTGGACCTACCGGGATCGGCGTGCTCTATGGCAAGAAAGACTTATTGCATGCAATGCCTCCGTTCCTGGGAGGCGGGGATATGATCAGGAAGGTGAAGCTCGATGGTTTCAGCACAAATGATCCCCCCTATAAATTCGAAGCCGGTACGCCTGCCATAGCCGAGGCGCTGGGGTTCGAAGCTGCGATCTCCTACCTCGAAGGACTTGGTATGGAAAGCGTACATGCGCATGAGGAAGAGATCATACGCTATGCGCTGGAACGCCTGGAAGAGGTCCCCGGATTGAAGGTTTATGGACCCGGTCCCGAGGTGAGGGGGGGGGTGGCGTCCTTTACCTTCGAGGGGATCCACCCGCATGATGTGGCCCAGATTCTCGATGAAGGCGGTATCGCTGTACGGGCCGGGCATCACTGTGCAATGCCAATTCACGACAAATTCTCGATCCCCGCAACCACCCGAGCTTCTTTCTATATCTACAACACAACAGACGAAGTTGACGCTCTGATCGAAGGTCTTTACAAGGTAAAGCAGGTGTTTGGTTAGCATGGGATCAGACAGGCAGGTTGAGGCAAAGTATGGATGATTTTTACCGCGAGGTGATTATCGATCGGTATAAGAATCCCCAGTTGCGGGGAGAGCTCGACCCGCATGATTACTCATACCAGGATGACAACCCACTTTGTGGGGATGAAATCCGCATTGATCTCCGGGTGAATGATGATGGCGTGGTAACCGATGCGGCTTTCACCGGGCATGGCTGTGCAATATCCATGGCCTCCGCAGATTTATTGGTCGAGTCGATTATTGGTAAACCTTTGGAAGAGATCAAGAATCTCGCCAAGGAGGATATCCTTGAGCTTCTGGGCATTGAACTCGGGCCGGTGCGGTTAAAGTGTGCTTTGCTCTCCTTAAAAGTGCTTAAGGCCGGGGTTTACGGTATGGAAACTGTGGAAGAAGAACTGCTCTAACCCATGCTAAATTACAACATGCAACCGGAAGATGGATTGGAATTTGTATCTGTCGCTAGCGTAGAAGAGCTGGATAGCGAAGGGCGCTTGTTGTTGGACATTGATGGGTCGCCCATTGCGTTATTCAGGATCGCTGATGAGATCTTCGCCATCGCCGATATTTGCTCGCACGACTCTGGCCCCTTGGCCGAGGGTGAAGTTGAGGGGCATGAAGTGGTTTGTCCACGGCACGGTGCTCATTTCGACCTGCAATCGGGCAAAGCGTTGACCCTGCCGGCGGTTGTGGATATTCCCGCCTATCCTGTCAAAATCAGCGGCGAGGACATTCTGGTGGGTGTGCCCATTAGAAGCTGAGCACAACCCATCACAAAGGACAAGGTCTACGAGTTCATGCGGGGCACGATGAAATGTGTCCCTATTTGTCTTCGACTTGAAACGGGTTCACATGGCTCGCGAAATGCGATATGATTGAGCCTATGTCTGCGCCGCAGCCGCGTATCTTGCGGGCGCGGCGCCTTGCATGTCACTCCGGGATGGAATACCTGAAAGAGGAAAAGTATTATGGCAGAAAAATGGGTATACGAATTCGATGATATAGACCAGGCTGAAAAAGAGGCTGGGTCGTGGGAAAGTGTGCGTGCTTTATTGGGTGGAAAGGGGGCGAACCTGGCGGAAATGACCCGCATTGGTGTGCCTGTACCCCCAGGGTTCACCGTGACGACCAAAGCTTGTAACGCATTTCTGGCGAATGACGATAACTTCCCGGAAGGTATGTGGAAGCAAGTTGAAGCTGCTATGGTAGCAACAGAGAAAAAAACAGGAAAGAAATTCGGCGATCCAAGCGATCCCTTGCTGGTTTCGAGTCGCTCTGGAGCGAAATTCTCCATGCCTGGCATGATGGATACGGTCCTGAACCTGGGGATGAATGACGAATCGGTGAACGGCATGGTTGAGCTCACCGGGGATGATCGATTTGTGTATGACTCCTACCGGCGACTGGTCCAAATGTTTGGGACAGTGGTTCTGGATATCCCCGATGAAGCCTTTGAGGATCCTCTGGAAGAATACAAAACCGAGAAGGGCTATCGATTGGATACTGAGCTCACGGGGGAAGATTGGAAGATGCTGACGGAAACATTCAAAGCCGTGATTAAGAAATACAAGGGTTTTGATTTTCCCCAGGATCCCTACGAGCAGCTACGTTATTCAATCGAAGCTGTCTTCAGCTCCTGGAATGGTAAACGTGCGGTAGATTATCGCAACGCGGCAGGAATCAGCCACGATCTAGGAACAGGCGTCAATATCCAGACGATGGTGTTCGGCAATATGGGGGACGATTCTGGAACAGGTGTAGCCTTCACCCGTGACCCGGCTACTGGGGAGCGGCTGATCTACGGTGATTTCCTGATGAATGCCCAGGGCGAAGATGTCGTGGCAGGTATTCGCAACACCAAGCCGATCAAAGATCTCGAACATGAATCGGGGGAGGCCTACAAGACTTTTGAGGCCATCTGTGACAAGCTGGAGAAGCACTACAAAGAAATGCAAGACGTTGAGTTCACCATAGAGCGCGGCAAACTGTGGATGCTGCAAACGCGCGATGGAAAGCGTACAGCAAAATCTGCAGTGAAGATCGCCACAGATTTCGTGGAGGAAGGCTTGATCTCAAAGGAAGAAGCCGTCGCTCGTATTTCGCCAGATCAAGTCAACGCTCTCCTGCACCCACAGTTCGATTTCCAGGCGCTGGAAAACGCACGCAATGAGGGCAAGATGTTTGCCAGTGGGGTCAATGCCTCCCCAGGCGCAGCCGTTGGGCGAGTCTATTTCGATGCCGACACGGCCGAAGCCAAAGCGAAAGAAGAGGGTGAGAATGTGATCATGGTGCGCCCTTTTACCAAGCCCGATGACGTCCACGGCATGCTGGCCTCAAAAGGCATCCTGACAAGCGAAGGCGGAGCTACCAGTCACGCAGCAGTTGTGGCCCGCCAGTTTGGTATCCCCTGCATTGTTGGCGCTTCAGCGCTAAAGCTTGATCTGAAAGGGTTAAAGCTGGAAGCAAACGGCATCACGGTGAAGGAGGGAGACTGGGTATCATTGGATGGCACGACCGGGGATGTCTTCCTGGGCCAGATCCCGACCACAATGCCGTCCTTTGAGGAACAGAAAGAATTGCTGATCCTGCTTAACTGGGCTGATGATGTGGCGGCACGTGAGGGTGTTCGGCAAGGGGCGGAAGGTTTTCCCACCAAGGGTCTTCAGGTCTGGGCGAATGCCGATTATCCGGCAGACGCCCGCAGGGCACGTGATTATGGAGCCAGAGGGATTGGCCTATGCCGGACCGAGCACATGTTCTTTGAACAGGAGCGCCTACCGAT
>JBFFMI010000012.1:0-27756 GCA_041554155.1 Anaerolineales bacterium | reverse complement strand
TTTGTTTTTCATGCATCCCAACCTTATTAGTTCATACGGCTGACCTTATTCTAGTCACCTCATGGTGGTTTGAGAATTCGGTTTTTCTTTGTATCATGAAACCAAATACATTTACCAGATTATCGGGCATGCTGATTCTGCTCGGTTGGTGTGGAACCCATGTTGAAGAAACCTCGTATAGAGGTTGATTAACTCGGTAGCAATCTTAAGAGAGGGATATGTCTATGTCCGATTCACCACAAGACCCGAGGGATGACAAAGGCTCCGTTATGGACGAGAAGGCGGAAGAAAAACAGCAAGAGAAATTTAATGAGAAGCGCTTGGAGGAGAAGGCCCGACGAGATCCATTGAGTTCAATGATCTGGGCTGGCATCCTGATCTGGGTGGGTGTTTCCCTGCTGGCGAATAACCTGGGAATCCTGGATAGCCTGCCGTTCCTGAATCAATTCGAACCCTGGTCACTGGCTTTCGCCGGTGCAGGTGTGATCATTCTGTTAGAGGTGTTGATCCGTCTAACAGTCCCGGAGTATAGTGGCCCAGTCATAGGCTCGCTCATCTTTGGCTTGATCCTGCTGAGCATAGGCATGGGCGATATCCTGGCCTGGGGTTTTATCTGGCCTGTGATCGTGATTGTAGCCGGTGTCTTGATCCTTGTGCGTGCATTTATTGCCCGGAATTGAACCCGGCGTGGTTATAAGCGACCCAGATTGAAAGTGCTGAACTCACCCCACCAGTAACGCAGGGGTGTCCACCAGCGCTCCCGGCCAATACAGCGGAAGTAGGGTGGATCCACGGCAAGGATCAGGTCTCCGATTCGATATCGAGGGAGAATGGGTGTTGATACGACAAGTGACCCCATCTCTCCCTTTTGCATTTCATGTAACATCTTGAGGCCGGAGCGAGTTTCCACTTCAAGGAAGAACAGATCGTAATTCGGTACCCACGCTTTCCGCTCATCGCGCTGTTGCCCGAAAATTCCCTCTGTCGCGCCATAGATCTCACGGATCTGTGCATGGCCGTACAGGGCCCGCAGGGAGGGCGCGTAGCGTGTATTAATCCCGGGAACACTGCCCAGCGTCATGATCTGCGTCTGCCAAAGATCCTTGGGATAGACGCCATGCGTGCGCTTCAGATACCGCCCGAAGAGCACGGCGGTGGTTGCCACCCCGCCTACAAGCGTGACATTCTCCTCAACGCATTTCTGGTAAGCCAACTCAAAGCGGGCATCCCAGGCTGACTTCGTCTTTTCGCCGCCCAGGGCATCAATCTCGTCCTGCGTTGGAGCGGAGCGTATTGGAGTTCTGGTCGAAACGAACTTGGCGTAGATGCCTGAGCTGTAGCCGTAGGCGAGCTGGCGATCTCCCGCTTGGACGGTACCGACATGGGATGGGAAGTTGAGGTTCAGGTTTACCCCGGTGAAGAGATCGAAACGTCCCGAGTCGAGCACATAGTTCATCATCGCCCGCCCGGCACTGACACGCATGGCCAGGTCTTTCGGTGTCATGGGGATGAATTTGGATTCTCCCTGGGTAGTGCCACGCGTGATCGCCCACCCAACCGCAGGCTCGCTGAGGAGCAATCGTTCTTCCCCGGCCATCACACGCTCAATAGTGGGCTTAATTTCATCATACGTCACCACGGGAAAGGCTTTTCGATAAGCATCAATACCCTCGACCTTCCCGGCTTGATATTGCTGCCCATATTCGGTCTGTGCGTAATCCTGGAGAAAGCGTGTAAGCACCTGCTGTTGAGCAGTATCAGGCGCTTCAACGGCTTGATGCCAGGGAACGAGCATTTGTTTGAGTGTGGCTTTGGGATCAGAGTTTTCCATGATAGGCCTCAGGTTGTTATAAGGGTGGTGATTTATGGGTCCAATGCTACAAAGGCTGAGGGAGAAATGCAATCCCGGTGCTCGACTCGAGATCCAACAAAAGCTGAAGGTGCTGAATCGAGACTGCCCGTGCGGTACAATTTTTTTATCTGCTCGTTTGTTCTGGGAGGGATACAGAATGAGTGAAGATCCAATCAAAGATGCCCTGCGGATGATGGCATACGGTTTTTATTCCATTACTTCACGCTCCGAAGCTGACGTGAATGCGATGGTGGCCAACTGGGTGACCCAGGTATCCTTCGAGCCACGTCAGGTGGCGCTGGGGTTGCAGAAAACCTGTCACACCCATCAGGTGATCGAAGAAGGTGGGGTTTTTGCGCTGAACATCTTCCGCAAAGAGGATCAAGAGGCGATCAAACCCTTTACCAAAGGGCGAAGCAAGAACCCTGAGAAGATGAAGGATGCCCGATTCGAACCCGGGCCTGAGACCGGATGCCCGGTACTCGCAGGTTGCGCGGCATTTGTCGAGTGTCGGGTGGTGCGCATAATCGACACCGGCGGGGATCACGATATCGTCGTCGGTGAGGTGGTCGGTGCCGGCGTGTCCAAACCAGGTGAAGCGAGCGAGACGCTCACCCTGCCAGATCTGGGTTGGAGTTACGCTGGGTAAGCAAATAACAGCCTGCCATTGATAAAACCATCTGTGCTTTGTATAATCCATTGAACCAGGGCGGTTAGCTCAGCTGGTTAGAGCGTTGCGTTGACATCGCAAAGGTCGTTGGTTCGAGTCCAATACCGCCCACTCAATTGAATCAAGAAAGGCATTGACCGGGACGAGTAACCGGATGATGGAAGTGCCAGGGATCGAGGATCATAGACTGCAAATCCTCGTCACATCCAACCGCTGAAAACCCCCCGCGAGCCTGACCCTGAAACCCGCTGAAATGAGGGAAGTAAGGGAAACGGATCAGCTCCGTTATCGGCTGTCCAAGACGACCCACAGGGTCAATCTGGGTGGAACCGCGTGAGAATAAGCTCCCGCCCCAGAGCGGGGGCTTTTTGTTTAAGTGATGTCACGGGCGCCAAAAGGAGGCAGACATGGCTGCAGGTAAAAAAGAACAATATGTTGAATCAACGCTTTACAGGGTTAGGCACTCAACCGCTCATGTGATGGCGCAAGCCGTGATGGAGATGTTCCCGGGGGAGGCGAAGATCGCCATTGGCCCACCGATCGAAGATGGCTTTTACTATGACTTTGATTTGCCGCGCCCGCTTACACCCGAAGATCTGGAATCGCTTGAAAGACGCATGCGCGAGATCATTGCAGGCGAGTTTGCTTTCGAACGCCAGGTGATCTCCGCTGATGAAGCGCGCCAAATGTTTTCCGATCAACCATACAAAATCGAGTTGATCGAGGGTTTGGATGCCGGCGGTTTTGATGAATATGGTGAGCCAATCGATGAAAAGCCAGAGATCTCGATCTATACACAGGATACTTTCACGGATCTCTGCCGGGGACCACATGTTCCTGATACTAAAAATCTGAATCCTGAGGCTTTCAAATTGCTCAATGTGGCTGGAGCGTACTGGCGCGGGGATGAAGCGCGCCCGATGTTGCAGCGCATCTATGGTACGGCCTGGGAATCAGCCGATGATCTAGAACAGTACCTCTGGAAATTGGAGGAAGCGCAGAAGCGCGATCACCGGCGCCTGGGTAAAGATCTGGATCTTTTCACGGTAAGTGAGGCAGTCGGTCCGGGTCTGATCCTGTGGAGCCCACGCGGTGGTATGGTCCGCAAAATCGCCGAGGATTACTGCCGTGACGAGCACGAGCGAGGCGGATATGAATTTGTTTACTCTCCCCATATCGGCAAAGCACACCTGTGGGAGACGAGTGGCCACCTTGATTGGTACCAGGACGGGATGTACGCCCCGCTGGATATCGAGGGGCAGCAATATTACTTAAAGCCGATGAATTGTCCCTTCCACGTTCAGATCTATAAGAGTCGCACCCGCTCCTACCGTGACCTGCCACTGCGCTATGCCGAGTGGGGTACGGTCTATCGCTATGAACGCAGCGGGGTGCTTCACGGGTTGTTGCGGGTGAGAGGCTTCACCCAGGATGATGCCCATTTGTTCTGTCGGCCGGATCAGATGCCGCAGGAGATTGATCGCGTGCTTGAGTTTTCCCTGAATATTCTGCGGGCATTTGGGTTTAAAGATTTCCAGGCCTACCTCTCAACGCGTAACTCGGAGAAATTTGCTGGAGATCCAGCCGAGTGGGAAGCACCGACAGAAGCACTGCGTGAGGCACTTGAGCGAGCGCAGATTCCATATGAGATCGACGAGGGTGAGGCTACGTTCTACGGCCCGAAGATCGATCTCAAGCTGCGAGATGCGCTTGGACGGGAATGGCAGTTGAGCACGATCCAATTTGACTTCAACCTGCCGGAGCGCTTCGATCTGGCTTACGTGGGTGAAGATGGCCAGGAGCATCGTCCTTATATGATCCACCGGGCACTCCTGGGATCGATGGAACGTTTCATGGGTGTATTGATCGAGCATTATGCCGGCGCATTCCCGGTCTGGTTAGCTCCTGTGCAAGCAGTTCTGATTCCGATAGCCGATCGACATCAGGCGTATGCGCAGCAGGTCGCTGCTCAGCTCAAGGATGGCGGTCTTCGGGTTGATGTTGATCTGCGCAGCGACAGGATGAATGCAAAGATCCGGGATGCTCAAATGCAAAAAGTTCCCTACATGTTGGTCGTTGGGGATCGTGAAGCAGAGGCTGAACAGCTGGCCGTGCGTTTGCGTTCGGGCGAGGATCTGGGTGCGATCAGTATCAGCGCTTTCATCGAACGTGTGCAAACGGAGGTCCGTAAGCACGAATAAATTCTTGAATCAAGCATAGCTCTCTCCGGGTTAAGTAGCGAGCTATATCGTAAGCAGGATGACAGTCACCTTGCTGGCGCGTATAATATTCTGTCTAATGGAACGTATGAGTCGGTATCCCATGCATATTCGATGGTTGTCTTGCTGCGTCGCTTTCTTCGCATTGCTGCTGGTCGTCTTGCCCGTGGAAGGGGCTAGTCTGCCTCTCTCCGATGACGTGGATGCTCCGCTCGGTCCGATCTGCCCCACCCGGCTCATGCTCCTGCATCCCACCCGCTGCGTAGATCAGGGGGCACGAGAAGAGCTGGCACAGAACGCTGCCGACGGTATCTACCCCCAGCATCCGCTGCCCTTCGCGCCGATCGACACCACCCTCGGCTTTTTGCCTTTTAATTACATCCAGTCCCGGCGCGACGGTGGCACCCCACTTTACACAAGCCTTGATGACGCCCTGCGCGACGAGAATCCCTATCGCGTTGTTGAAGACGGCTTTATCTTCTTCTCATGGATAGAGCGCTATGATCGGGACGGATCCGTGGCCTATATGATCGTCCCGGGTGTGTATGTGAACGGGCGGGGGATGGCACGCCTGTCGCCGCCATCCTTCAGAGGAGTGGCTTTCACGCACACACCAACCCAAACGTTTGCCTGGATCCTGACACATACCGAGACAAGGCGTGGCGCGGGGACTGATCAACCGTTGACAGGCAGGACCGTTGAGCGCTTTCAGATCGTTCAAATCTTTGAATCCGAAGATGTTGGCGGGTGGGTTTGGTATCGTATCGGTCCGGAGGACTGGGTCGAGCAGAGACGCCTGGCCAAAGTTGAGCCTGATCCAGAGCGCCCGCAGGGTGTGGAATCCGACCGTTGGATTTCCATCAACCTCTACGAACAGACGCTAGCCGTTTATGAGAATGGCGAGATGGTCTATGCCACGATGGTTTCATCCGGTCTGGATGGGTGGTGGACCCAGCCAGGGGTGTTCCAGGTGTACAAGAAGCTGGCAAACGACCCCATGTCGGGCGCCTTTGCCGCTGATCGTTCGGATTACTACTATCTTGAAGATGTGCCCTGGATCCTGTACTATGATCAGTCACGCGCCCTTCATGGTGCTTACTGGCACAACGGCTACGGGTATCCGCGGTCACATGGGTGCGTGAATCTCTCGCCGGTCGATGCCAATTGGATTTTTAATTGGGCGGAAGAAGGCACCTGGGTCTATGTTTTCGATCCCACGGGACGTACACCAACGGACCCAGATGTCTATGGTTCTGGCGGTGCATAGCAGCGGGTAAGCCCACGTATGGATAGGGACGGTGAAACCCGTCGCTATCAAATCCAGCATCAGGGGTTCTATCCCCCGCGGTCTCTGGTACTTAAGTACCCTGCCCTGCCCGACTCGCGTGAATCTACAATGTGTCAAATCTTACCTGTTGAATCTTCAATTATTCCCCCCTGAGGAGAAACGGGCTCTATGTACGCTGACAATGAATTGCTATTTCCAACCCACGTGATCCCGTCCCTTCGCCATGCACGTGGAGACCGCTGGCGTGCACTCGTTGAAAGAATTGCCCCACTACCTGAAGACCATCCGGAGCGGCTGGCCTTCTCATTAATGATGATCCGGTTAGATGGTTGCCTGACTTGTGAGACCGATTCCTATCGCGCGATGCGAGGCTGCAAAGCCTGTGCCCGGCAGATGCTGCGACGCTTTAAGGGCAGTGATGATGAATTGTTGCGGGTGTTTGCCGAGTCTTTGGAAGATGTGCAAGCCTTCCTGGAAGGCCAGTTGATCTCGATCGATATTGAAGAGCCGGTATCCGCAGCCGCCGCGTGACCCAATCAAAGCATAACGAAAAGCACCGGGATTGCATCGCCCGGTGCTCTGCGTTTAAGCGGCTGTGGTAAACTTTTCCCCGTCCAAGCAATGTTACGTTAATCCTCGCAGAATGAGCTCTGTGCCAAAGGAGTCACATCATTCTTACATCGCTTGAGCGCATTGCGTTCATCTTCCTGACCCTCATTTCGATCAGCCTTACAACCCTGTCGGTCCGCCGCATTGTACGCACGATCGGGCGGGGCCAGGGGGGACCTGATTGGAAGGTCGTCCCATCGCGACTGCTCAAGGTCATCATACAAACGATTACATTCTCAACCGTGTTTCGTGACCGAAAGTGGACGAGTCTTCTCCACAGCATGGTTGGCTGGGGCTTCATCTATTACCTGTTGGTAAACGTAGGTGACTTGCTGCAGGGTTGGCTTCCAGATTATCTTTTCCTGGGGCAGGGTTTGTTGGCGGATGTGTATCGCCTCGGTGCGGATATGCTGAGTCTGGTGATCCTGATCGGGATGGTTGGTCTCATCATTCGACGCTTTATCCTGGGAGCACCTGAGCTAAAAATTCGCGATAGCACTCCGCTCATGGATGGTGTGCGGACAAGCATACGTCGTGATTCAGCTATCGTCGCAGCTTTTATCCTGGTCCACGTAGGTGCGCGGTTCTTGGGGGAGTCCTTTCATCTCGCGCTTTCTGGGGGGGATGATTGGCAGCCAGCTGCTTCATTCATTGCGTCCCTCTGGCAGCCGCTCTCACAAGATGGGATCGAGATTGCCAGGCATGTTTGCTGGTGGTTATCCATCGGCGGCATTGTCGCCTTCTTGCCCTATTTTCTTTACTCCAAACACATTCATCTTTTCTTTGCGCCCATTAACTATCTGTTGCAACCTACGCGTTCTTCAATGGGGGCACTCGATCCCCTGGATTTTGAAGATCAGAGCATCGAGCAATTCGGTGCAGAACGTATCGAACAGTTACCCTGGAAGGGCATATTGGATGCCTACGCCTGCATCATGTGCAACCGCTGTCAGGATGCCTGTCCAGCATACTCGACTGGGAAGCTGCTGTCCCCATCGGCGCTCGAGATCAACAAGCGCTACTTCCTCAATTACGAGGGGGCTCAGATTGCAGCGGGTGAACGCAGCAATAGGACCTTGATCGAGTTCGCCTTGCCCGCTGAAGCGGTATGGGGCTGCACGGCGTGTGGTGCGTGCGTAGAAGTTTGCCCGGTAGGAAACGAACCAATGCTCGACATCTTGGATATGCGCCGGCATCTCGTTCTGATGGCAAATGAATTTCCCGAGCAGCTGCAGACGGCATTTCGCGGCATGGAACGCACCGCCAACCCCTGGAACATTCCGCCTGAAAAACGCCTGGAATGGGCCGAAGGATTGCACGTGCCAACCCTGGCCCAGAACCCGGAGGCCGAGTACCTCTGGTGGGTCGGTTGTGCGCCAGCGACAGATCCAGGGGCACAGAGGACTGCCCGCGCATTTGCAGCTGTGCTTAACGAGGCCGGTGTGGATTTTGCTGTTCTTGGGGCAGAGGAACGCTGCACGGGCGATTCAGCCCGCCGCGCGGGCAACGAATACCTGTTCTATGAATTAGCTTCCGCCAATGTAGAGGCGCTGAACAAGATCGTGCCCAAGACGATTATCACCACCTGTCCGCATTGCCTGCACACCTTGATGAATGAGTACCCGGCGTTCGGCGGGCACTATGATGTCATCCACCACACTGAATTGCTCCAGCAACTGGTGGCAGATGGTCGAATAACCATGGCTTCAGAATTACAGGGACAAATACTGACGTTCCATGATCCCTGCTATCTGGGACGTCAGAACGACATTCTTGAGGCACCGCGGGAGGCGCTGAGCTCACTCGATTTGCCCATGGTAGAAATGCCCAGATCCGGGCGCGATTCCTTCTGTTGTGGAGCGGGTGGTGCTCAGATGTGGAAGGAAGAGGAGGCCGGTGAAATGAGGGTGAGCGAAGCACGTCTCAGTGAAGCAGTCGAAACAGGGGCGTCCACCCTCGCGGTTGGTTGTCCTTTTTGTCGGATCATGCTGAGTGATGCGGCCGGAGCTGGACATGATATACAGGTAAAAGATGTTGCCGAGCTAGTAGCCGAGCAGATGGTAAAGCGTGTGGCGGTGGAAGATCATGGCAGTGCGACAGGCGAGCATGAGAGTACTGCCTAAATCCATTGAGATTTGGGTCCCACTCAGTTATGATTTATCAGGAAGTATCCTACCCACCTTGTCGCAGGAGGGAATCTGGAATCAAGTTCTTCAATAAGGCACGCGTCTGCCCCATCCATGCAGATCTGTCCCCTCGCCGACGCTCGCCCGCCTGAGGGGCTTTTTATTAAACGCCGTGGAAAGGAATCTGGATGGCAGTAAACACTGAGCTCTTAAAAGAGATGTACTCAACGATGCTCTTGGCGCGCCGGTTGGATGAGCGCGCCTGGATATTGCACCGGCAGGGGAAAATCGCTTTCCACATTTCTGGCATCGGCCACGAGGCGGCCCAGGTTGGAGCCGCACTTGCACTGGAGCGGGGCAAGGATTGGGTGGTGCCCTACTATCGCGATCTGGCCTTGATGCTGGCCTTTGGTTACAGTCCACGCGATTTCATGCTCGGACTGATGGGCAAGAAGGGTGAGCCGACTTCGGGCGCACGCCAGATGCCTAGCCACTGGAGTCTAAAAAAGTCGAATGTCGTAAGCCATTCATCGCCGGTGGGTACCCAAACGCCACATGCATCCGGGATCGGTCTGGCGATCAAGCTGGGCGGGGAGGATAAGGTGGTTCTCACCAGCATCGGCGAAGGCTCCACATCTCAAGGTGAATGGTATGAGGGGGTAAATTGGGCGGCAATCCATAACCTGCCAGTCATATTCCTGGTTGAAAATAATGTCTATGCCATCTCGGTCCGCCAGGATCAGCAAATGGCGGTAAAGCAAGTTGCCGATAAAGCCAAAGGCTTGGGTTTACCGGGCGAGAGCATCGATGGCCTCGATGTGCTCAAAGTGTACGAAGTTGTGAGTGCAGCCGTCGAGCGCGCCCGGGCCGGCCAAGGTCCCACACTGATCGAGCTAATGGTGAGTCGTATGACACCCCACTCTTCCGACGATGATGATCGTACCTACCGCCCTCGGGAGGAGGTCGAAGCGATGAAAGCTCTCGATCCTGTGCCAGCCTTCGCCTCCTACCTATTAAACGAAAAGGTATTGACACAGAAAGATCTGGATGCGCTGGAAGCACAGGTCAAAGAACAGGTGGAGGATGCTGTGCAGCATGCCGAAACCGCCCCCTACCCTGATGTGGCTGAAGCCAGCCACCCTGTGTATGTCGAGGACGTTCGCCATGGCTGAGATAACATTGATCGAAGGTATCCGCCAGGCGATGGATGAAGAACTGGCGCGCGATGAACGGGTTTTCATCGTGGGAGAAGATGTTGGACCACGCGGTGGTGTCTTCCGTGCCACGCTCGATCTGTACGATAAATACGGCCCGGAGCGAGTGATTGATTCACCCTTGGCAGAGCTCTCAATCGTTGGTATCGGCATTGGAGCGGCACTCTACGGTGCCAGGCCGATCTGTGAGATCCAATTCGCTGATTTCATCCACCCTGCGTTTAACCAGATCGTGAATGAAGCTGCCAAGATGTGCTACCGCTCGAATGGTGAGTGGACGGTCCCGATGGTAATTCGTGCGCCCTATGGTGGTGGTATTGGGGGCGGTCTGTATCATTCACAATCGGTCGAAGCCTTTTTTACCCATGTGCCGGGATTAAAAGTGGTAGTGCCCTCAACCCCCTTCGACGCCAAAGGGTTGCTGAAGAGCGCTGTGCGCGATCCCAACCCGGTGATGTTCTTTGAACCAAAGAAAGGCTACCGGCTAATCCGTGGCGAAGTCCCGGAGGATGAAGAAATACTCGTGCCTATTGGGAAGTCGAAGGTTACCCGATCCGGGAGTGATTTGAGTGTCTTCGCCTACGGCATGATGCACTACTATTGTCTTCAAGCGGCAGAAATGGTGGAAGTGGAAGGTATTGATGTGGAAGTTGTGGATCTCCGCACGCTGCTGCCGATAGATATGGAGACCATACTGGGATCGGTTGAAAAAACATCTAAAGCTTTGATCGTTTATGAAGATAACCTGACTGGCGGCTATGGCGCGGAGATCGCAGCGCGCCTGGCGGATCAAGCCTTTACTATGCTGGATGCGCCGGTGAAGCGGCTGGCAGGTCCGGATATCCCGGCGATGCCATATAGTCATCCACTGCAAGTTTGGTTCATGCTCGATCCCGAAAAAATCGCTGCAGCCATACGGGATCTGGCGGGTTATTAAGCCATGCCAGACGGGAAACATGGAGAGCGTTATGGCAAGTGAAGTCATCATGCCCCAATTGGGTGAATCGGTGGTTGAAGGGACCGTGACCAAGTGGTTGAAAGCCGAAGGCGATAGTGTCACGGAATTCGAGGCGCTTCTGGAAGTTAACACCGATAAAGTTGATACCGAGATCCCGTCGCCGTCAGCGGGTACGTTGTTGCGGGTCTATGTCGCTGAAGGTCAGACGGTAAAAGCCGGCACCTTGCTGGCGATGATTGGCGAGGTGGGTGAAGCGGTGCCAGACTCCCCACCTGCAGAGCCAGAGCCGATGAGTACGGCTCAGCCAGAGGAGATGAAGGTTACTGTTGTGCCAGCGCAGCCCCAGGAGGCGCCAACGGTGGGTCGTTCGAAAGCACTCGGCTTCATCTCCCCGGTCGTCGCCCGGATGGCCGGGCAACATAATGTTGATCTTGCAAAGGTGCAAGGGACAGGTCGAGCGGGTCGCATCACTAAAAAGGATGTGCTGGCGTATCTTGAAGCGGGTCCGACGCCCTCAACCCTTGAGCCCTGGGAAGAACCGGCGCTTGGTGAGCTTTTCCGCCCAACAGAAGAAGTGTTCGGTACGAAACAAAAACCGACACCCGCCGAAAGTGGCTTGATACCGGGTAGTGTGGTGCCGCATACCCCTGTGCGTCGGTCGATTGCAGAGCATATGCTTCGCTCCAAGCAAGAATCGCCTCATGTGAGTACGATCATGGAAGTGGATTTGAGCCGGCTCGTAGCCCACCGTCAGGCGAATAAGGCGGTCTATGCGCGTGATGGCGCTAACCTGACTTTCACGGCTTATTTTCTTATTGCCAGCGCGCTAGCATTGAAGGCTGTCCCACAAGTCAACGCGTCGTGGAGTGCTGAAGGCGTGATTTTACATGAAGCCGTCAATATCGGCGTGGCGGTTTCTCTGGGCCCCGACGGCTTGATTGTCCCGGTGATCAAAGGGGCAGACCAACTCTCATTATTGGCGATGGCCTCGGGCTTGAACGATATCGCCATGCGGGCGCGCGACCGCAAGTTGACACCAGATGAAGTGCAGGGGGGTACTTTCACCCTGACTAATCATGGTATTAGTGGCTCCCTCTTTGCCACACCCATTATCAACCAACCCCAGGCAGCGATTCTAGGAGTGGGGGCAATCCAGAAGCGGGTCGTCGCTCTCCAGGTGCCAGATCCGGCCGGTGGATCGATGGACGCCTTTGGCATCCGGCCAATGGCGTACCTGACGTTGACCTTTGACCACCGTATGTTGGATGGTGCCATTGCGGATGGTTTCCTGGGCACAATCGTGAAAACCCTCGAAGACTGGTCCTGAATATGGAAATAGGTTGGCGAAACGATTAGAATTCATGTCGATCCATCAAGGAGGACGACTTCATGTCACAGTATGACATTATCGTGATCGGCGCCGGCCCGGGTGGCTACGTGAGTGCCATTCGTGCAGCGCAGTTGGGCAAGAAAGTAGCCATCGTTGAGAAGCAATTTCTGGGGGGTATATGCCTCAATGTCGGCTGCGTCCCTTCGAAAGCTCTGCTTAAAAATGCGGAGATCGCGCATACCCTCAGCAAAGAAGGTAAGGAATTCGGGTTTACCGTGGAAGGATTGAAGCTCGATTTTGGTGCGGCGGTCAAACGCAGCCGGCTGGTATCTGATCGGTTGACAAAGGGTGTTGGTTTTCTCATGAAGAAAAACAACATCGAGGTCCATATGGGGGTTGCGCAGTTCGTTGATTCACACAACATTGAGGTCACCGACGAAACGGGTGCAGTGCAAACGCTGAAAGCCGATAACTTCATCATCGCGACCGGCGCTTCGGCGGCCATGATTCCGGGTGTCGAGGTAGATGGTAAGCGGGTAATGACATACTGGGAAGCCATCTTGCAGGAAAGCTTGCCGAAGTCGGTTGTCATTATTGGGGCAGGAGCGGTTGGGCTGGAATTTGCCACGGTTTGGAATGCGTATGGGGTGGAAGTAACCGTTGTTGAGATGCTCCCGCGTATTGTACCTATGGAAGATGAAGAAGTAAGCAAAGAACTTGCCAAGGCGATCAGCAAGCGCGGTGTCCGATTGCTGCCTGGCACAAAGGTCGAATCAATTGAAACGCTAAAGACCAAGGTCAAGGTGACGGTTACGGGGGATGATGGTGAGCAAACGATTGAAGCCGATCAAGCCCTTGTGGCAATAGGTTTTACACCCAACACCGC
Organism: Anaerolineales bacterium; assembly: GCA_041554155.1. Classification (GTDB taxonomy): domain Bacteria; phylum Chloroflexota; class Anaerolineae; order Anaerolineales; family E44-bin32; genus E44-bin32. The sequence continues at coordinate 14,604 of JBFFMI010000012.1, read as the reverse complement.
CGACATGGGTCTCGACAAGCTGGGCGTCAAGCTCGATGCGCGCGGGTTTGTTGAGATCGATGGTCGTATGGCAACCAATGTCCCGGGGATCTGGGCGATTGGTGATGTTACTGGGAAACTCATGCTTGCGCATGTCGCCTCGGCGATGGGCATCGTATGCGCTGAGCATATTGCGGGAGTGGAGAGCGTCGAATTGGATTACGAGATGATGCCGCGTGCCACCTACTGCCAACCTCAAGTAGCTTCCTTTGGCATGACAGAGGCGCAGGCTGAGGAGCGTGGCTTCAAAATCAGAGTGGGGCGTTTTCCCTTCCAGGCGAATGGGAAGGCGCTGGGATTGGGCCAATCGACTGGCTGGGTGAAATTGATCACCGATGAGCAGTATGGCGAGATCCTCGGAGCACACATGATCGGGCCTGAGGTGACGGAGCTGCTGCCAGAACTAACCCTTGCGCAGATGATGGAGCTCACCCCTGCGGAGATCGCTCGTAACGTCCATGCACACCCCACACTCAGTGAGGTGCTGATGGAAGCTGCCCATGATGCTGAAGGTCATGCCATTCATATGTAGGGATGTCAGGCATGTGTCTTAAGGAGCAAGACCAGGCGGGTATCACTCGCCTGGTTTTTTTGTTGGGCGATTCTTCATCCACGCGTATACTGGGAGGTACAACGAGCGGGAAAGGACAGCATGGGTGGTTGAACATAGCGAAATCGTGCGGGTTAAAGAAATCCACAAATCACAGATCCTGGCAAAACCCAATGTGGTCGGTGTTGGCACCGGCTATAAGCGTCGGGGGGGGCGTGCGGCGGGAGAATTATGTGTAGTCGCCCTGGTTCGCCAGAAGATTCCCCGGGCGGGGCTGCTGAAGAACGAGTTTGTGCCATCAGAAGTGGGTGGCATTCCCACCGATGTCGTCCAGGTGGGTCACATCAAAGCCCTGACTTCGCCCACTGAACGCTGGCGACCGGCTTTGGGTGGGGTCAGTATTGGCCACTATCTGGTGACGGCCGGCACCCTGGGAAGTGTTGTGCGGGATGCCAGCTCAGGGGAGCGCTTGATCCTCTCCAACAATCATGTGCTGGCCAACAACAATCAAGCGCAGATCGGAGATGCGATCCTACAGCCCGGGCGCGCAGATGGCGGTCAGCTTAATGCGGATACGATCGGCACCTTGCTGCGCTTTGAACCTATACGCTTCAATGAGACCCAAGCGACCTGTGATCTGGCGCTGGCCTTCGCCCAGCTGGGCAATATGGCAGCCCGTGTAATGGGCTCAAAACACCGGGTTAAGGCGTTCTATAGTGACCCGGAAGCGAGTAACCTTGTGGACGCAGCCCTGGCACGCCCCGCCGACGATCGGGAAGTTGTAGATGAGATCCTGGAGCTGGGCCCGGTCAATGGTGCACTACCAGCGGAGCTCGGCATGAATGTGCGCAAATCGGGCCGCACAACTGGCCTGACCAGCGGTCGTATTGTGGTCTTGAACGTGACAGTGGATGTGGATTATGGAAACGGAAACGCACGTTTTGAAGATCAGATCGTCAGCACACCCATGTCGCAGCCTGGTGATTCGGGCTCATTACTCGTGGCCGGCGAGGCGCTTAAGGCAGTGGGGTTGCTATTTGCAGGTTCGGACCAGGCAACCCTCTATAACCCAATAGCCCACGTTCAAAGTGCGCTGGGTATAACCTTGTGAACGGATCTGGCATGCATGAGCGCGATACTCACTCAGCCTACCAACGAGCCGAGCAGATCAAAGAGCAGTATCAAGCTCAGATCATGGCCAAGGCGAATGTTGTTGGGGTTGGGGTGGGTTTGAGGAGCCGTGGGGGTCGTTTCACGGATGAAGTTGCCTTGGTTGTGATGGTTTCAAAGAAGTACCTTTTGGCGGATTTACCGGCGGATGAGCTACTCCCAACCGAAATTGAAGGCATCCCTGTTGATGTGCAGGAGGTTGGCGCCATCGCCCCGCAGGATTGAATCGTGATATCGTTTATGTAGAAACGCTGCGGGCGCTGGAAGTCAGGCGCCCGTTTTCCGTTCAAGCACCCAGAGATGAGAAAGGCCGAAGATGCGCAATGGTGTTCTTTCAAGTAATTGCAGGAATTGGCGCAGAAGTTTTCCGATCGCTGGCCAGCGAGCGATGATGTTATCGTAAGCACCGAAGATGACCGTGCGACTCACGATTTGCAATGGTAATCCAGCCAGCAATCGTTCGATATCGCCGCTGGTATAAGCCCGAACGTGCGGCGCCAGCCGGTCTCGCAGGCGGCGTGGCAAGTAGTTAACCAGCGGGATGTTGCCGAAGCGGTATTGCCCGCGCCAATAAATACCGTGGGTCTCGAAGGGGTAACCCTTGTTGGGGACGAAGAGGATCAAACGCCCGGGATCAATTCCTTCCCGGGGATCAGGCCTACGAAGGACACGTGTGATTTCTTCTAGCGCTCTTCGATCATCCCTGACATGCTCGAGCACTTCATGCGAAAGCACAAGATCAAGGGCGTTTTCTGGGTAGGGAAGATGCTCAGCGGCTGCCCGGGTGACTTTGAGTTCAAGTTTTCGGGCCGCAAGCGCGTGTCTCGGATCGTATTCCAGGCCGATGGCCAGGCTGGCACTTTGGTTCAACCGCAGGAGAAATTGCCCAACGCCGCAGCCGTTGTCCAGCACCCTGCCGGCCTGGCGACCGGCTGCGCCTTCCTGGATCATCTTTAACCGGCGGTCCTGGCCGGCCCGCCATACGTAGGAAGGCTCGCCCCGCAGTGCTGCACGAGAACGATCGACTGGATTCACGAGCCAACCCCAAACGATAAGGCACCATTCGCAAGCGCTGTGTCGATGTGGGTGAGGGCAAGGCCGAGCGCAGCGACAGCGCTCAACTGCTGGAATTCACCGTCAGCCCACATCCGCCGGGCTTCTTCCTGCGATAGCCAAACGACCTGTTGCTCCTCTAAATCTCCCGAGTTGGGCTCGGCAATGATTTGACATCCGAGCCCGAGGAAAACGTGCGCGCGGCCGCCAAAATAGTTGCCACTTAGCACGAAGGATCCAAGCGGTTTGTACTGCTCCGCCTGGCAACCCAATTCCTCAAGCAACTCGCGCTGTGCGCAATCGAGTGGATCCTCATCCATATCGATGACGCCGGCCGGTGGTTGAAGGTCTATCCTATCAACGCCGCGTTTATAGGATCGTACGAACCCGATCTGGCCTGCATTATCCACCGGTACGACGATCACATACCCGGGTGTCTCGAGTCGCAGGTAGCCATGGACAATCTGCCCGTCAGGCAAGCGCACATCATCTTCTAAAAGGCGCATCCAGGGTGAGCGGTCCAACAATAATCGACGTTCAATCGTTTCCCAGTGCTTTAGATCTGGCATCCAATTCTTTCCGGTAAGTAGGGCTGAAGGCAGTCTATTATAATTCGGCCGCGGCGACACGCGGCAGTCGCGATCACGTGATCGCCACCTGCCTCTATATCGAGGAGATCCCATGCCCGCTAGCGCACCGGTGTCAATTTTTAATTGGCGAATATGGTGGATAGCCATCCGTCCGAAAACGCTCACTGCTGCCATTGCTCCCGTCACGGTCGGGACAGCAGTCGCCTTCGCAGAAGGGAAATTTGATTTTTTTCCTGCGCTGGCGGCGCTGATGGTCGGTCTACTCATACAGATCGGGACCAATCTCCACAACGATTACGCTGATTTTCAGCGAGGTGCGGACACATCGGATCGTTTAGGTCCGATGCGGGTGACCCAAGCCGGATGGTTAACACCAAAAGCTGTGTATCAAGCAGCGCTGATCGCCTTTGGCTTGGCCGGGTTGAGCGGGGTTTACTTGATCTGGCACGCGGGCTGGGAGGTTGCGTTGCTCGGATCAGCCGCAATCCTGGCGGGCCTTGCCTACACGGCCGGTCCTTGGCCGCTGGCATATATCGGGCTGGGAGATCTCTTCGCCTGGATTTTTTTCGGGTTTGTCGCTGTGATCGGTACAACCTACGTACAGGTGGGCCGGGTACCCGCTCTGGCCTGGATGGGAGGGTTGGCACTGGGGGCAATGATCACCGCATTATTAGCGGTAAACAATCTGCGCGATGTCGAGACCGATCGTTTCGCCGGCAGGCGTACTATCCCGGTGGTCTTTGGACGCGAAATGGGGTATCGCGAATATGCGTTCTGCCTGCTGACGGCATATGTGACGCCTGTGCTTGTCTTCGCGATGAATAATCAAAACCCGTGGTATCTGCTACCGATGTTGAGCGTGCCGTTTGCGCTCCGGCTTGTTGGTTTTGTCAGGATCACTGAAGGGCAGGAGCTTAACCGTGCCCTGGGAGGTACGGCCCGATTGATCCTCTGGTTCGGGGTGCTCATGGCAGGTGGAATCGCGCTAGCGTAGTGCGAAGACGGGTTGTCAGCCCGAGCGTCGAATGCTCAGATCCACCCACGTAAAAAGTAGTAGAACAAGCCGGTAATTTCCCGAATGACATCCCTGCTAACCTCGAGCGCCTGCGCGCTGGGTAGAGGGCTCCACCCCAGATCGGGTTTGGTATCGCTGCTGATTGGTGCCAGCGACGTGAGCGGAATCATCGATTCGTTCTGGAAACTTAGCTCGGCCCGGCGCATATGCGTGGGCGAGGTCACCAGAATGAACTGCGATATCCCATGATCAACAAGCAACGCCGGGATGTTGATCGCCTGGTCGTGCGTATTCGAGGAATCGCTCTCGATGAGGATGTGATCGGGCGGCACACCCATTTCAATCAGGTGTGCTGCCATCGTCTCGCTCTCAGGGGTAGTGACACCAGCGCGATCGTTGGTCCCGCCGGAGACGATGATCCATTCAATCGATAGCCTCTCATAGAGGCGCAGTCCTTCTAGAAGCCGCAGACTGGTGGAGCTGCTGAGCATATCAAGCTGGTAGCCAGCAGAGCGATAGGTTGAACCGCCTCCTCCGAGAATGACGATAGCATCAATCTCGTTCGTGATCTCATCGGGATCAATCATCTCATAACCGTGGCTCAACATCTGAAGCAAGCTTGAGGCGGCCAAAGGGGTACTGATCAGATACCCCAGTATGGTAATGGCGAGGAGAAAGTGTTTTCCCCAACCAGCAAGGCGTCGGCCACGGAATAACAGGAAGGTTCCGATGATCAGGCTGAACAGAAAAAATGTCGCTGACCCGGGGACAAGCAATGTCTTAAACAATTCGGCCAGTTGATCAACCATGCTCAAGCTGCCTCGATGGGATCGGATGCGATGTGCCCGGTCAAATTGGGCTCGTCGTCCTTTGAGTCTTTTGCCCCCCAATGTATGGCGATAGTCCCAAACATCTTGCGTTTGTACTGTACCCGTGTGAAACCATTGGCCATGAACCTTTGGCTGAGCGTTTGGGCAGGCATAAAGGTCCGGGTCGTCTCTGGAAGGTAGCGATATGCTCCAACATCGCCTGCGAGCCAGCGTCCAAGTGCTGGGATAATCCAGCGAAAATATATGTTCATGAATGGGCGCAGGAGATTGGATGAAGGGGGCGTTGTATCCAGGCTGGCGATGCGACCGTGCCCGTTAAGTACACGCGCTTGTTCAGCGAGTGTATGGTCAAGATCGCTAACATTGCGGAGCAGAAATCCAGATACTGCGGCATCAAAGCTGCCGGTAGCGAACGGAAGCGCGTGAGCATCGGCTATGATCCACTGGATCCGCTGTTCTTCATCGCGCAACTGACCAATGGCTAGCATCGCTGCAGTAAAGTCACAGGCAACTACCGAAAGGTTCTCCTGTTGACGCAGGGCTTCGAACGCCAGATCACCAGTGCCAGCACCGACATCGAGCAACCTTTCCTCCTGGCGAAGCCTTAACGCTTGGATGGCGGCGCGACGCCATCGGCGGTCTTGACCAAAGGTCATCAATCGGTTCAAGAGATCATAGCGGGCGGCGATGCGTGTGAACATGCTGCGCACGTTCGTGGCATGTTCTTCAGGTCTAGCCTTGCTCATCCTCGGGGACCAAGCGGGATTACGGCTCGTGGGATGAAGGCGATATCATCGGTGGTAGAACCCAGGTAGAGGTGAATCTTATCCACATCGAATGTGAAGGTCGGGACGTCTGGAAGCGTGATTTGATCGGCTTCCGCTTGATCCTCAAAATTGGCGAGGGTCAGGTGGGGGTAAAGCTCAGCCCCATGTTCCCCGTCATACACCGGGTATTCGGGGAAGGCATCAGCAAGATAGCGGTAGAGCTTCTTGACGGGATCTGGATCTGAGGGCTCAAGAAAAATCGCATTCTTAAACGATCCATAACGGTCCAGCGTTAACGTAAAAGATGGAAATCGCTGGCACAGGTCGGTCAATTTTACGATCGTTTCCTCGACGAGTTCAGGGGGTGCGAAGGGATAGAGAAGCGTCAGATGGGCGGGGACATTCAAGCTAAACCTTTGCGTATCATATTGTTCACGCAAAGGGAAGCTAAATATTTGCACTTCCCTCGGAGGAACGATTAGAAGCGCTGTCTCGAGGGTCATCATCACCTCACAAATTTCCAGGGAACAAAACGTCGCTCAAGTATATCTGCCAAGAAGTAAAGCCCCAAACCAAGCAAGCTCATAGCCAAAACCCCGGCATACATCTTGGGGTAATCAAAAAGCGTGCTGCCCTGCAAGTAAATGTAATAGCCCAGGCCAAGCTGCGTAGCCACAAGCTCGGTTATATAGAGAACTGCCACGGCAGTCCCGATGGATTGGCGGATCGCCGTAAGAATCGCGGGCAAGGTGGCTGGCAGATAGACGAAACGGAATAGCGCCCGTCGACCGGCGCCCAGACTGCGGACGGATTGCAGTAATTCGAATGGCAAGCCTGCGGCCTGATCGCGCACAAGCACTATTATTTGAAAAACAAGGATCAGCGTGATGATCACGATTTTCGCCAGATCACCGACGCCGAGAAACAGAAATACCAGAGGTACGAAGACGACCTTGGGGATAGGGTAGAGGATATACAGGATCGGAGATAGGATGCGATTCATCTGCTTTGATTGACCCAATAACAGGCCAGCAGGGGTTGCGATGATGATTGCAATCAGGATGGAGGCGAGCACGCGCCATAAGCTCGCCAGGAAGTGAGCCCCGAGGTTTCCAGAAAGTTCCTGCAGGAAAACGCGCAGAACTTGAGACGGCCCGGGCAGGATCGGTTGATTGAGCATTGCGGCCGTCATTTCCCAGATCGCGCCGAGCACGATCAAGGCGAGTATCAAGTGCCAGCGCTTCATACCGATGGCTCCAACATCTCCCGTAATTTTGTGCAAGTGGAGAGAAATTCGTGGCTGCCTCGGTACGCTGACCTGCCAGCATTGGGATTCATATAGGTTAGCGGGGAAGCATGCGGGGGTTGTCCCAAGATCAGCACCTTCTGGCCCAGGAGCGCAGCTTCTTCAATTGTGTGCGTGACCGCTAGGATGGTCATCTGTTGCTCGTGATGCAGTTCGATTATCAGGTCTTGCAGGGCTTCACGTGAAGGGGCATCCAGCGATGCAAAGGGCTCGTCCATTAGTAGTAGATCGGGACCAAGAACCAGGGTGCGTGCGATAGCGGCTCTCTGTCGTTGTCCACCTGAAATCTGGTTTGGATAGTGATGCGCAATGTGATCAAGACTCAACCGGTTCATCCAGTAAGTGACTTGCTCGCTATTGTCAGCAGAGATCTCTGTGGCCGGCGCATGTAACCCGTCGGGACCATAAAAGGAGCGGACGTTAAGACCTAACGATACGTTCTGCTCGATTGTTGCCCAGGGTAACAATCCATAATCTTGAAGGATCAATCCAGTTCTTGGACGTGGCCGCAGGATTATGTCTCCATGGACCAGAACGTGTCCTTTGGATGGATGTAGCAATCCAGAGAGCAGGTAGAGAAAGCTTGTCTTGCCGCAGCCGGAGGGTCCCAGGATTGACCAAGCTTCGCCCTGCAAGGCTTGCCAATTGAAGCCTTTAAATAGCGGTACATCCGGGTATTGAAAGTGAAGGTCCTGAACTGTCAGCATTATGATCCGGTGCGTCGCGCGGCTTAAGGTAAGTACGAGGCGTCAATAGAATCGTCGTACATCAGGTCAATCTCCACCAAACCGTAATCCTGCAGCCAGTTGAGCGCATCCTGAAATTGACTTTCTGTAGGTACTCCTGCGAGCGGGTAGTCCGGCAGGGCATAGCTGTCGAGCAGGGGCGGTGGAATCAGATTGTTCTCCGTTAGCGTTGACGTCCAGCCGCCCTTATCTGCGTTGATCGCAAGCACTGCCTGCTCAATGGCTTGCAGGAACCTGCGCACGGTTTGAGGGTGGTCGTCGAGGAACGAACGCGAAAATGAGAGCACACTATGACTGATTGCGGGATAGGATCGGTCATCAATCACAAGCTGGGCGCCGTTCAGGATGGCCAATGATGCAGCTGGATCAGGGAGGTTTGCGGCTTGGAGTTGGCCCGAGGCGAGCAGGTTTAAACGATCCGGGATTTTTGGAACAGCGATTTTCGCGATTTCCGTATCAGCTACACCAGCATTTTGGAGGATCCGATCGGTGGTGTACTCGATCACAGTGCCCTCCGAAACGCCAATCGGCACATTCTTAAGGTCTTCGACAGTTTCGATTCCACTGCCAGCGGCTGCCACGATCCTGAAGACCGGTGTGGTATCAGTGGCGACTCGGAGGAAGCGAACAGCCACGATACGGGTTTGCTCTTGATTAAAGAGTATGACGGAGACAATTTCGTTGAGCATGGCATCGATCTGCCCGGATTGCATGAGTTGATCGCGTTCGGGAGCGGCGTTTACCGGGACGAATTCGACTTCTATACCTTCGTTGCTGAAGAAGCCCTCATCCTGGGCGACAAACAAGGGTAAGGTATCCAGAACGGGAAGAACCCCCACCCTTATCGGCGCGGTTTCTTCATCCGTAAGGGAGCATGCCGTCAGTGAAATACTCAAGCTCAGACATAGAAGGGTCAATTTTCGTATCACTTTTTGCAGCCGCCTTTCTTTCACCAGGGTTTCTTATCGCTGATCGCGCGCAACATTCCCAGAAAAAGACATCTCGCGAGAGAGCAACGCCCTTGGTTGAACCGACACCCCTGAAAATTGGGAGCAGGGCAATTGTAACGCATCGGCAGGTGCTGAAGGGTGGAGCAACCAGCCCGCAATCGGTCAAGATTTGATTGAAAATTATAAAGTGGACTAAACCCATCTTGATATAATGCCGTTATGCGTTCGCAGATGAAATGGTTTTTGGTGGGAGCGCTCTTTATGAGCGTACTCCTGCTAGGCCTATACCAGATTCCGGCCGTTAAGTTTCAGCTCGAATGGCGATTCGACGCCATGGCCGGGATTATACGTTCCTGGTTGTACCCCGGTGATGTGCTACCGACGCCGGTCGGTCGCGCATCCTTTGCCGTTCCTTCCCAGGAACCTTCCGCAACGCCCGCACCCACCACGCTTCCGGCGTTTGTGCCAGAAGAGACAGCCACGCCCTTTCCGACACCAACACCGCTTCCCGATTTTATACAGTTGGACACGCCTCGCTGGGAGAAGCAAGATTGGAATAACTGCGGGCCAGCCACTTTGGCGCTCAATTTGCGCTATTACGGCTGGGCAGGTGATCAATTTGATATCTCGGCTCTCTTGAAGCCCGATCGTGGTGATAAAAACGTGAACATTGATGAATTGGTATTTTATGTTCACAATCGGGCGGGTTGGTTAGAAGCGCAGTATCGCGTTGGCGGCACGCTTGAGATCCTGCAGCGTTTCATCGCTGCCGGGTATCCGGTTATCGTTGAGAAAGGCTATGTGATCGAGAGCGATGGGCCGGACGCAGGTTGGGCTGGCCATTATCTCCTGCTTACGGGCTATGACAACGATAGAAGGGTCTTCATAGCCCAGGATTCTTTTATCGGGCCCGATCAGGAGGTCAGCTTCGAGCTGCTCCAATCCGGATGGGAGGCTTTCAATTGGGTGTACATGGTCATCTATCCGGTTACATCCCCACCCTCGCTGGAGACGATTCTCGGTCCTGATTACGATTTGGAGCAGAACCGCCAGAGGGCGATTGACCGCTCACAAAGAGAGATCGAAGCAGACCCTGAAAATCCGTACGCCTGGTTTAACCTGGGCACCAATCTGCTCTATTTTGAACGTTACCGCCAGGCAGCGGAGGCCTTTGATACTGCCCTTGCGCTCGGGTTGCCCTGGCGATTCACCCGCTATCAATTCGGGCCCTATATCGCGTACTTTCATACTGGGCGCACAGAGGATTTACTAAACCTGACCGAGGTGACGCTGCGGCGGACCGCCAAGGCGGAGGAATCTCTTTTGTGGCGTGGCTGGGGGCGCTATCGCCAAGGGGATCTGAATGGGGCAATTGAAGATTTCCTGGCGGCGCTTGAGATCAATCCAAATTACCAGGACGCGCGCTATGCACTTGAATTTCTCGGTTGGGGGGCATAGGCACATTGTCAACAACGAGTGTAACTCCTCGTTGAAATCTGCATCTAATTTGATGGATAATACGATGTTGAAGCACAATCTCAACTCAGGAATTCTTTTATAAGGGAGAAATGATTCATGTTAATTAGCAAAGAACTGAATGAAGCCATGAACATGCAAGTCGGTAGCGAATTGGGGGCATCGAACCAGTACATAAAGATTGCTTCGTATTTTGATTCCGAGCAGCTGCCAGAGTTGGCGGAGTTCTTTTTCCGCCAATCTGATGAAGAGCGAATGCATGCGCTGAAGTTTGTTCATTACATTCTGGAAGCGGGGGGTGAGGTCGATATCCCGGCAATCGAAGCCACAACAGGGAAGATCGATTCAGCTGAAACAGCGGTGAAAATGGCATTGGATTGGGAATTGGAAGTCACCAATCAAATCAACGCTTTGATGGATCTTGCGATCAAGCAGAGTGATCACATCGCACAAAATTTCCTGCGCTGGTTTGTGGACGAACAACTTGAAGAAGTGTCCACTATGGACGAATTGCTGGGCGTTGTGCGTCGGGCGAAAGCGCAACTGCTCTTTGTGGAGGATTACATCATCCGTAGGGGTGATCCACATGCCGAGGCAGACGCCTAGTCCAGGGAGCAACAATAAAACACCGCCAGAAGGCGGTGTTTTTGTATGCCTGTTCAAGTGTGGAAACGGCTACAGAGGCACCTGGGGGCGAGACCAGCCCTTCGAATGCTCCTGGTGTTTCTGCCGATCAAAATCAGAATCCCTGATTGTCGCTTCCAGATCTTCAATTTCGAGAAAGGGGCCATAGTCGACGTAGGCAGCACCTGACGGGATGGTCAGATGACCATCAGGAAAGATCATCACGTATAAGCGATCAAGCGTCTTGTGGTCAAGCCAATTGACACGGAAAGATGGCGGGTCGTCGCGAAGATGCTCTTTCAGGAGCAAGAAATCCTGATCGCTAACGACCAGATCCTCCCAGTCTTGTTCGTCAATGGAACGGGGGAAAGTCTGGAACACATTGTAAAAGAAGCGGTTCGGCATTTTATCTGCGCGCTCCTTCAGCAAAGAAATGATCTCCATAAAATTATGATAATTGTGACGCGTGACGGGTGTGGCGAGTTTGACATCAATATTGGGGTGCGCGCTGAGGAGATCCAGATCTTTCATAATGGCGCTGAAGTGCCCGGGTTTCTTCGTGCGGCTGGAGACCGCCTCACAAGAGCCATCGATTGGAAGCGATATCAGGTCGATCCAGCGCCCGTATGCTCTCAGAAAACCGGCGCTTAGTTCATCACCGGTCGTGGATAGTGCCACCTCCAAGTCGCATTCACGGGCTAAACGGATCAGCATACCGATGTCCTGACGTAAAAGCGGGTCCCCGCCTGTGAAGACGACACGCTGAGCACCGGTACGCTGGATCTTGCGCACGATGGCTGCAGCGGTGTGTTGATCGACCTCAGGATTTCCACCCTGAGGCCCCCAGCAATACGCACATTCCTGGTTGCATTGGCTGGTTACGTGGAAGTCGAGGGTTGTGATGATCCCCATGCGACAGCTCCCGTCGCTATACGTGTGAACCCGGCTATCTCAGTATAGAGCATCTTTTTTGTGGGTTGTTTTAGGGTTCAGATTTGAAAGAGGCTGTGCTGTTGAGGGGGGCGACTGCCATCCAGGAGGATATAAGGAGCTGTGCGCTCAGCGACGATCCCCAGCTTACACAATTGTCCGAGCTCACGCAGACGGTGTTGCTTGCGAGTGCGCAGGATGGCTTCGGCTGCTTGCATGCCGATGCCCGGGATGCGGAGTAATTGCTGTCGGGAAGCTCGGTTAAGGTCAAGGGGTTTTTCTCGATAGTGGAGCTCGGCGTAAGCTTGTTTGGGATCGCATGCTTCAGGTAACTGACCATCCGATTGAAAGGGTAAATCTTCGAGGTCGAAGCCATAATCCCGCAATAGATATGAGGCCTGATATAACCGCTGCTGTCTGAGTGGTTTCTCAGGGGGTAGATCCTCAAAGGGCGTGTCTGTGATGGGGTTGAATGCCTCGAAGTAGGCCCGCCGGAGTTTCGCTTCCGAGAACAACGCGGCGACTGTGCTAAGCAATTCGAGATCGCTCTCGCCGGCCGGCCCGACGACAAATTGGGTTGATGTCGAGGCCCAGGACGATGACCAGGGAGATGGTATATAGCGCTCATCACGGCGGATCTCTTCTGCCCACAGAAGAGGTTGGAGCAACTCATCGCGGAAAAGTTTTTGTGGGGCAAGTGAACTCAGGCGTGCCTGGTTGGGGGCTTCGAGATTCGCAGATACGCGGTTAGCAAGGCGCATCGCCTGGCGAAGTTGTGCCCGTTCAGTTCCTGGCATGATCTTCAAGTGCAGGTAACCGCGGTAGCCAAGTTTCTCCCGAAGCGTGGCGGCGGTATCGAGCAATTTGTCTTGGGTATGGACACCGCCAGCAAACACACCGGTTGAGAGGAAGAGCCCATCTACCCAACCGGATGTATAGGCTTCGAAGAAGGCGTTCGCTAGCTCAGCAGGTGCGAATGTTACGCGCCGGTAGTTGCGCTTGGCCCGGAACGCACAGTAGTTGCAGTTACGCTCGCAGGCGGTGGTGAGCATCGATTTGAGCAGGGGTACTCGTCGCCCTGCTCCACCAGCCGCCATAAAGATAGGGACTTCGTGGCCTTTGACACGGATGCTGGGCTCGGGGCCTAAATGCCCGTAGCGCTCACGCAGCTGTTTCTCACTATAGCCATGGCGCCTGATGGCGCCAGGAGTGCAGTTGGGTTCGCCATCAAGCTCAAAGCGAGCTTCGGCGTTGGCCCAGGCTAATTTCTGGAGCGCATCCATAGCCCCACACTAGCACAAATGTTCTATTAAATCAAGGCCGGGTCGTGGGGTGGATGGCCGGGGCGATTTGCCTCACTCTCCGAAAAGGCTATCCTTCGCCCCAGCGGACTTCCCTGAGCCTTTTTCAGCCTCGCCAGTGATGATGGCGTAGAAACTCTGATCATAATCACGGGTGCGCACGACCACCGGCATCGGGACGGCATGGCCGAGTATCAAGGCTTGCTGACGTGTGTCTAGGCGTGCAAGCACCTCCCGTAGCGCGCTCGAACCACTCACCCCGGAGAAGACGGCGCGGATATCAGCCTCATTGTCGAGCAAGCATGTGAGCCTGGTGCCGATCTGGCTCATGACCTCATCTTCAATACCGCTAGGACGCTGGTCTACGATGAGCAAGGTCACGTTATATTTACGTAGTTCTCGGGCGATGGTGCCGAAGATTGTATGACCGGCGACGGCTGGATCCAGGAATTTGTGGGCTTCTTCGATCACGATCACAAGCGGTCGTGGTTCTTCTGCTTTCTTTCCCGCAGCCAGGTTTTTCTGTTGGACATACCGAGCATGAATGCGGCGCGTGAGGTAGTTCGCCACAAGCATATAGGCCGCAAGCGTGTTGCCATAATTTCCGAATTCGAGTGCAACACTGGTGCCCATGCGCAGTCGATTAAAGATATCCTCAACTGCATTGTTTCCCGGTCCAGGCACGAGGAAACCCATGCGCGGGATGAATGATTCAAATTTCCTGCGGATGGCTCCCAGCGTACCCGTGACGATTCTGCCGGAATCGACCAGGTCTTGCAGTTCGTCTGCTTCCTGATCATCCTGAAGCAGTCTGGCAATCCAATTTTTGCCCAACCGCCGGTAGAGAAAATACAACGCCCCTGTCTGAATTTCAGATAACCCGAGTAAACCGGCGAGCATCTCAATGTCTTCCGGTTCAATCTCTTCATATCCGATCATCAAAGTTCCATCGATTTTGCTTCCGCGCGCACGCGAAGTGTCCTCATCGAGGGTGATCACGCTGACCTGGCCGTCTTGAAACAGTTGCCGCAGGCCCTTATATTCGCGCCCGCTCTCATCTTTAACCGCCCAGCCATAGTCGTTGTGCATGTCGAAGATCAAGCTTGAGGCCAACCCTGATTTGATGATCCCCGCCAGGAGGGTGCGGGTGATGAACGACTTCCCGGTCCCGGTTTTGCCGAATACTCCGGATGATCTCTCCACCAAACGTGCGAGATCGAGATTGACTTGAACGGTCTCCATGTCGAGCGGGGTGCC
>JBFFMI010000011.1:0-28925 GCA_041554155.1 Anaerolineales bacterium | reverse complement strand
CACGATGTAGCGTAGTTCGAAGAGGAGATTTGAGATCAAGGCAAAGCCTCCAATATTTCTTCAACTTGCCGCGGATCGATGGCACCCACCACACGCAGTACTTCCTCTCCATCACCATCAAATAGAATAAAGGTTGGCGTAAATTGAAATCCGTATTTTGGGAGGATGGGACGGACATCTCGATCCTGGACGTTCAGCCGCAAAACTATCAATTCCCCCCGGTGGTCATTCTCTATCCCATTCACGATGGGCTTTGCTGCCATACAAGCCACTCAATACGGACTCTGGAATTCGAGAAGTACCGGCGTTCCAGAGCCAATAGCGCTGTCGGCACGAGCTTCTCCGCCAGTGCTGCTTTCACCGGGAGAAAAGAACCAGTACGCGATCAGGAAACCGAAGATGAGGGCAACGAGTGACGTAATTTGGCGTTGACCGACTCCTTGCCTGAAGACGAATACTGCAAAAAGGATAATCAGGAATCCGGCAGCCAATGTGAAGGAGTACTGATTAATAAATTCCATGGGCAATCCTCTTCGCATTGTAACACCGCGTTCGTTCATTAGACACTGGCGGGCTTGATGAACATTCAAGAACGAAGCGGTTAAAGCCGGGTTATCTTTACAAGACCTCTCTCCTCCTTTAGAATTCTTGAGTCGCTTAAAACATTCCCATAAAGGACCGCAATTCATGAAGGAATACGCAACGGAAAACATCCGCAACATCGCCCTTGTTTCACACGGTGGTGGCGGGAAGACCATTCTGGGTGAAGCCATGTTGTTCAGCACAGGTGCCATCACGAGGATGGGAAAAGTCGAAGAAGGTAATACCGTGTCGGATTTCGAGGATGAGGAAATCCGACGCACATTGTCGCTCTCCACTGCGATCCTACCCGTTGAATTTAATAACACAAAGCTCAATCTACTTGACACACCGGGATACACAGATTTTATCGGTGAGGTCATCTCTGCGCTGAGCGTGGCTGATTCGGCGATGGTGGTCGTCGACTCGGTCGCGGGTGTAGAGGTCGGGACCGAGTTGGTATGGGGGTATTGTGAAACCTTCGAGCTGCCAAGGTTCGTCGTCATCAGCAAAATGGATCGCGAGAACGCTAATTTCCAGAGAGTCTTGGCTTCGGTCCGGGAATTGGCCCCATCCACCACATTCATCCCGGTGCAGATTCCGATGGGTGAGAAGCAAGATTTTAAGGGTGTGATTGATCTTTTCAGTATGAAAGCACGTCTCGATGATGGAAAGTCCGCCAGCGATATACCGGAAGAATATCAGGCACAAGCCGAAGAGGCCCGTATTGCTCTGGTTGAAGCTGCGGCTGAAGGCGATGATACGCTCCTGGAAAAGTATCTCGAGGGTGAAAAACTTAGCGCAGATGAAGTGGCCAAAGGGTTCCGCAAAGCGATCATCTCCGGAAATTTCATCCCGGTCTTTGTTACGGCTGCATGCAACACGCTGGGCGTTGTACCGCTGATGGAGGCCATGGTAAGTCTGCTGCCATCTCCCGCTGAAGCAAAAGCACAAAAGGCCGAGGGCGCAGCAGGCGAAGAACTGCTGAAGAACGAAGATTCGGGCCCGTTGGCTGTGTTTGTGTGGAAGACCACAGCCGATCCATTCGTTGGAAAACTGACCTACATGCGAGTCTTCTCAGGCACACTCAACGCCGATTCTCGAGTCTGGAACCATTCCAAGGGCGAAGAGGAACGGCTGGGTTCGCTTTACATAATGCGAGGCAAGGATCAGCAGAGCGTGAAGAATCTGCACGCTGGTGATATTGGCATTGTCGCCAAACTGGGAGAGACCGCGACGGGTGATACGCTCGGCGATAAAGGCCATCCGCTTACCATCCCTGTACCAGAATATCCCAACGCACTCTTTGCCGTTGCAATTCAACCGAAAACCCAGGCTGATTCGACCAAGATCAGCCCGACGCTCACTCGTCTGACCGAAGAAGATCCAACACTCTCGTGGTTTCAGGAAAGTAGTACGAATCAGACCCTCTTGCAGGGGATGGGTGACCAACATATCGATGTCGCTATTCGAAAAGCAGAATCCAAATTCCAGGTTAGCTTGACCACAGAAATTCCGCGTGTCCCCTACCGGGAAACGATCACGCGCCCGGGCAATGCCTCCTACCGCCATAAGAAGCAGACCGGAGGTTCCGGTCAATTTGCAGAAGTTCACATGGAAATCGAACCGCTTCCCGAGGGAGAGTTTGAATTTGTCAACAAGGTCTTCGGCGGGGCGATTTCGGCTGGTTTCATGCCGGCCATTGAGAAAGGCGTGCGAAGTGTCCTGAAAGGCGGCGTGGTTGCGGGCTTTCCGGTTGAGAAAGTCAGGGTCTTCATCACGGATGGCAAGGAGCATCCAGTCGATTCGAAGGCGGTAGCGTTTGAAGCAGCCGGACGAGAGGCCTTCAAGTTGGCCGTGAAAGATGCCGGCCCCGTCATGTTGGAGCCGATCGTCGATATCCGTATCACGGTACCTGAAGCCAGCATGGGTGATATTCTGGGCGATTTGAATACCCGCCGGGCACGAGTCCAGGGCATGGAGACTGACCGCGGTCGCAGTGTGGTCACAGCCCAGGTTCCAATGGCTGAGGTCCAACGCTACACGACGGATCTGCGATCGATGACAGGAGGGCGGGGCGTATTCTCAATGGCCATGAGTCACTATGAGGTCGTTCCAACGCATGTGGCCGAAGAACTTATAGCAGCCCTTCAACGAGAGATGAGCAAGCAAGAATCGGATTAGAAATTCTGGATCATAGGGCCGGGGAAACCCGGCCCATATTTTTCCCATGAAGAATAAGACACTTACGCTAGCATTACTGACATTTATTGGGCTTGCGCTGGCTGTATGGCTGATCCTCTATGGACTCCAGCTGCGCTTCTTCGGGACATTTATTAGCCGTAGCGGTTTGCTTAGCCTGATATCACCACCCCAGGCTTTCGTCACATGGGTTGGGTGGATCAGTGCCAGAGTTGCACATGCTGAAATGGGGTGGCCGCTCGTGGTTGTTGGCTGCAGTCTATTAGGATCGCTTGCCGGCCTGTGGCTACGTCAGCGGTGGGCGCCACGCAGCCTGTTGATTTTCTCGATCGCTTCTTTCATCACCATGCACTGGATGAACGTCTTGTCGATCCTGCTCTTACTCCTCGTCGGTACCCAAGCCATGCAAGAGTGGATGACACCCGCTCCGCCCAGTCATGGATGAGCAGTGGGTCCCCCTCCGGTTTATTGGTGAAGAGATCCAGGTTCAATTCGACAGCGCTCGCTTCCCCTTGAAAAAACCCAACCCACCCGATCACTTTACATGGGGCCAGAAGGAGCTACGTGTTGCCGTTGTCCTCTCAGCCTGGACAGAATACGAACGCAAAGGGCGGTTTACACGTAATATGGCGCCACATAACCTGCGTGTGGCAAAGAAGCGTGGTTCCTGGGGTGTTGGCCGCTTCTACTTCCGGGTCGAGGTGCAGGATGGGCGGGTGTTTGATCTGTATTACGACCGTGCCCCGGACGATTCTTCTGATCGCCTGGGGCACTGGTTTTTATGGCGGGAAATGCAGCCAGCGTCATCGGAGTGATACGACGTCGCCCATGGCCCCCTCCCAGCACATCACATCCCCACTTAAGACTGTTGTTTGCCCTCCAATATCGCCAAAAGGATCCCAATAGCGAGGCCTATCCTGTGGTCAAGTACCTGGGCGCCCGCGCTAAAGTCGATATCGAGTTCATAACGGAAGAAGTGGAAACGCTGGGAGTAGTGCGCGGCAACCCTGTTGCCTGTTTCCACGAGATCGTAACGTTGCGGGAGAAGCGACCCCAGAAGGAAACGTCGAAGCAATGCTCGCCCGGCGCTATCCTCCTGTACGATGGCGATCACCTGATCCAATGGATCCAGGACTTCCCATCGATCCCGCATAATCGAACTCCATCCCTTACGCCGTAGTGCACCCACTTTCATGCCATTGGTTTGATCAAAGACATCATAGGCCGCTGCGAAGTCGATGATCTGGCGCGCTTGTATCCAGAGCAGTTCATTCAACCTGTTCTCATCTGCGTATACGCGTATGTCCTCTCGCAACTTGAACATCTTCTGCTCGGAGTACAAACCCATTTGCCCGGAGGGTGTGTACACCCGCACCTTGCCGGTCAGCGCCAGTACCTGGCGTTTCAGCAAGTAGGAGTCGTGCGAAAAGGATGGGTGCATCTGGTTCACCTCACTTCATTGAATGCCGGATTGTATGAGGTCTGCCTAGGATAAGCGGACCCATGAGAAAAGACGTGGTGCCAGGTACATTACCCAGAATCCGAGCAAGGCGTAGCGGATGTAGCGAAACACACCGGCGACAAGGTCCTTCCCGCTGGGGAAAAGCGCGCTTAAGCCCAGGTAAAGGGCCAGCAGACCTATGACACCGAGAATATAACGGCCAATGCGCTTTGGCCATCCCACCTCGGTACGGAACTCGCCCCAGGCGAATAACATCGCAGCACCAATCCCCATCCCCAGCAGGGTGCCAGCGGCGGTGATGAAGTCATCTGGCGTTTGCGGGTCGGCCTCAGGGGGGAGCGGGTACGAAAGGACGCGCTCACTGGTTGTCAGATAGGCAGCAGATCCGAAAGCGAGGATGAGAAGTGACATGAGAACAGCAATGGTTATCTGCTGACCCAGTGAGAGGCTGCTCAACCACTTACGCACAGGCTGATCAAATCGGACCATCAGCCATAAGAGCAGCGCACCGATCAGCCAGCCTCCCAGCACATCGGTTGGCCAATGCACGCCAAGGTACATACGCGAGACCGAGATGAGAAAGATCAGCAGGACCAGGAAGAATCCCACCCATCCACGTTTCATCCAGAATGCCAGGCGACCCCAGACCACAAGTGCATTCTGGGAATGTCCGGATGGGAAGCCGTAGGTGGTGCCCTCACTCAGGGCTTTTACATCCGGTGAGACCCAGTAGGGACGCGGCAGCCCGAAGATCAGCTTGATCGATCCATTGATCCCAGCGCTGAGGAGCAAGCTGATACCGATCCGCAATCCCAGACCGACATCCACCCACCATACGAAGATGGGCAGGATCAATAGGTAGAACTGCTCATCCCCGAGGAAGGTGATGGTCTCCATCAACGGGGTAAGCCAGTCCCCCAGATTCTGTAGCCAGAGGATGATGGGGATGCCCCAATCTAAACTCGGAAACATTGTGACCTCCTTTTCTCTTGATCACAGATGCGCTGATGAAGGCGGGATGATGAAAGAGTTCGGCCTTCTATGTTCTGATAACGATTAAGAGTGTAGGCTTCATGCCTGGGCCGTTCCTAAGACGTCTGCGATGAATGCTGACGTCAGTTGAAAGACCTCCTGCCGCTGTGCGTCGCTGCTGATCACATGGTTGCTGTTGTTGACAAGCTGCAAACGTACGTCGCTGGACGCGACGCTGGAAGCTATGCGCTCGGAGTGCTTGGGCAATACAAAGGTATCTTCACTTGAATGCAATAGCAACAAGGGGGAGCGGACCAATGGCAGCGCGCCCTGCAAGGCATCAACACAGCGGCCAAACTCATAGACCGCTTTCAGGGGGTAGTGATCATATTGCACTCTCGCCAACAGAGCTTCCGGATCACGCCAATCGGGTTTCCCTTTTTTTAGCGCAGGAAAGAATAGGCTCAGGAATGGCAGGAATGGGTAGAGAATCTGCAAGGCCTTGATCGATGGAAGCGCACTCGGTGTGGCCATCGCCACGATTGCCGGAAATCGTATCTGAGATGCCAGGATCAAGTTCAACACAGCCCCGGTAGACAGACCGATGGGGATGATCTGATCGCAAGATTGCTTGAGTAAATGGTAGCCATCCTCAACCGAAGATAACCAATCGGTCCACTTGGAGCGAGCCAGATCCTGCCAGCGGGTGCCATGACCGAAGAGACGTACCCCGAGCACGCTATAGCCCTGATGGTTCAGGTGAGACCCCAGCTCACTCAACTCCTGCGGAGTGGCGGTAAATCCATGCACCAGCAGGCAACCGATCCGGTTGCCAGGGAGATAATAGGGTTCGGCGCCAGGCATGATGAATGACATCAGCTTGCCTTACTCACTCTCTGGACAAAATCGTTTATATGACGGAAGACCAGCTCACGCTGGGAATCACGTGCCAGGCTATGACCGCTTCCCTTGATCTTGATATGCGCCTTATCATCTGATGAAACGGATTCGAACACATAAGTTCCGTGATGAGCGGCGGCAGAGCGGTCTTCCTGTGCTTCAATCACAAGCGTGGGAATGCAAATGACTTTCAGCGCTTCAGGCAGCGCTTGCATGAGATCGTGGATTTGCCCGATGGCATGAACGGGCTGAACCGGATAATGCAGATTGATGCGTTCAGCCTCCTTGTCAAACCAATCGGAGGGTTCCTTGGGTCTCCTGTAGCGCCAGACATATTTCAAGACGGGCAAGGTGGGTCGCAGATAATGCGCCAAGGAGGGTAGTTTATACGGTACTGCCATCAGCACCAATCCGCTGAGTTGCCGTTTTTGAGTGAAGATTGCAGATAGCACGCCTCCGAGGGAGAAACCAATGATAAATATCTGCGAACAGATCCCCTGGAGGTAGTTGTACCCATCTTCAATACCGCTAAGCCAATCCCTGGCCTGGACTCGCAATAGCTCTGAGGGATCCGTTGCATGACCAAACAAGCGAATGCCCAATACGGAATACCCTTGCTGCTGGAGGTACTCTCCCAACCAGCGCATCTCTTGTGGTGCACCAGGGAACCCATGAACCAGCAGGCAGCCAACCCGACCACCTTTGAAGAGGAAAGGTTCGCCTCCGGACTGGACTCTCATCCGCCAACGATTGTGAGGGCGCGATCGATGTGGCTCATGCTTTCACCACCTCTTTCGGTTACTACGATGTTGTCTTCAATGCGCACGCCGCCTTTTCCTGGCAGATAGATCCCGGGTTCAATCGTGAAGGTCATCCCCGTTTCCAGCTTCATGTGGCTATCCGCGACGATATAGGGTTCCTCGTGCGTCTCGAGTCCGATGCCATGACCTGTACGATGGATGAAATAATCTCCATAGCCGGCCGCCTCAATCACGTTGCGGGTGATCTGGTCAATTGAGCCGCATGTAGCTCCGGGCGCCACGGCATCGCGGCCCGCGTCATTTGCCTGCTGGACGATCAAATGCACAGTTTCCAATTCTTGATCGAGTTGTTCTATGGCGAAGGTGCGGGTGAGATCGGATATATATCCGCCGACGCGAGCTCCCCAATCCAGAATGAGCAGATCACCGGCGGCAAGCTTGCGGCTGGAAGGAGATGCATGTGGCAGTGCGCTGTTTGGGCCACTGGCAACAACCGGTGCGAAGGGTAGATCGGGTTCGGATCCCGCTCGATGTAATTGGAGGATCAGCTCCGACTCGAGTTCTCGTTCGGTCATTCCGCTACGGATTAGAGGCAGGGTCTCGAGCAGCGCATTTTCGGCGATCGTGACTGCCTGGCGCATAAATTCGACCTCGGCTTCGGTCTTCATTAAACGCAGTTTGGCGAGCGGCTCAGCGGCGGAGATTATTTCCCAGGAGGTTGCCAACTCCTGTAGCATGGAGAGCTCATGGAAACGCATACCCATGGGCTCAACGCCAACGCGTTTGATGCGCTCACCCATGGAGGCGATGGCATGGCTTATCGCTTCTGAGCGGGAAGCCGTATCCTCACCATAGGTAAAGAGTTCGGCACCAATGCCAGAAGCCTCAACCTTAGCCTTTTCCAACTCGGGGACTATGAGAATCGATTGTTTATCCACTGCCCGGAAAAGAATGATGGGACGCTCCATCAAGTGAAATGAAATACCGGTGAGGTATTGGAGATTGGAACCTGGCAGGAGCGCGATCGCGTCTAAGGAAAAATCTGTAAGGAGCTGATCCAATTGCTTGAAGCGTTGTTTGAACATGCGCGTACCTCCACATTTCCCTGATTATAGCGAGGCCAAGGTAGGGGATCAAATTTCATGTCATCCGAAGCTGGTGAAAATCTACAGGATTTGAGCGGAATAAGCCTTTGCTTGACAGGCTCGGATTCTCTCAGGTACAATCCCGTCACCCGTATGGGGGCCTGTGGCGCAGCTGGGAGCGCGCATCAATCGCACTGATGAGGTCGCGGGTTCGAATCCCGCCAGGTCCACTCGAACAGGGGCCCATGGCGCAGCTGGGAGCGCGCCTCAATGGCATTGAGGAGGTCGTGGGTTCGAATCCCACTGGGTCCACCTGACAATCAAATATACCGACTCGGGCAGGAGTAGTATGTCATCCGTCAGCGAGCCAGGAACGGTGAAAGCCTGGCAAGGTGTCTGCGGAGCACCATCAAGACTGAACTCGCCTGTCGTCCAGTACACCGGACAAGTCCTCTCAGTGAAAATGAGTAGCTGGGAGCGGGTTTCGACCGTTATCACGAGTTGAGCAGCCTGGGACACCGAAGAAACAGAGTCATGTCTCAGGAAGCAGGGTGGTACCGCGGAGGCCCCCTTCGTCCCTGTCGAGGCGGAGGGGTTTTTGTTTATATCTGGATTGTGGGTTTGTGCTGGGATATCTATCCTGGTACCCGGCAGACTGACCGGGGAGGAGTATAAGCGTGGCAGAGCGATATCAACCTGAAATTATAGAGCGCAAATGGCAGGATCGGTGGGAGCAGGATCAGCTCTACAAAGCCGAGATCGATCCTGATCGACCCAAATACTACTTCCTCACCATGCTCCCGTATACGTCAGGAGATATGCACATCGGGCACTGGTTTGCGATGACACCCTCAGACGCACGTGCGCGTTACCTGCGCATGGGGGGGCACAACGTGATGTATCCGATCGGTTTTGATGCCTTTGGTTTGCCGGCAGAAAATGCCGCCATCCAGCGTGACATTCATCCCAAGGAGTGGACGTACAAGAATGTTGACAATATGCGTCGCCAGCTGCGGAGCATGGGTGCAATGTGGGACTGGTCACGCGAGGCCATAAGTTCCGACCCCGAATACTATCACTGGACGCAATGGTTCTTCTTGCGTATGTTAAAAAATGATCTCGCCTACCGCAAGATGTCGCCGGTTGATTGGTGTCCGCAATGCAATACGACACTAGCGCGTGAGCAGGTGATCGGTGACAACCGCGTGTGTGAGCGCTGCAAGACACCTGTGATCAAGAAGGATCTTGAACAGTGGTTTTTCCGCATCACGAACTATGCCGATGAATTGCTGGATTTCTCGATGTTGGACTGGCCAGAAACTGTCAAGCTGTTGCAAACCAACTGGATTGGTCGTAGTGAAGGGGCGAGTGTCATCTTCAAAACAGAGGACGGCGACCCGATCGAGGTTTTCACCACACGTCCGGACACCCTGTGGGGTGCGACCTTCATGGTCCTGGCGCCTGAGCACCCCCTGGTCGAAAAGCTGACAACCCCCGAACAACACGATGAGGTACATGCCTACATCCATGAAGCTACCCGGCAGACGGATATCGAGCGCGAAGCGCTGGATAAGGAAAAGACCGGAGTCTTCACTGGAGGATATGCTATCAATCCTGTCAACGGGGAACGTATTCCGGTATGGATCGCAGATTATGTATTGATGACCTATGGCACCGGTGCCATCATGGCTGTGCCGGCGCATGATCAACGTGATTTCGAGTTTGCGCGTACGTTTGACCTGGCTGTCATCCCTGTCATCCTGCCGCAGGGTGTAGAGCAGCTTGATGGCGAAACGATGACGGAGGCGCTGCCGGAGTACGGTGTGATGATCAACTCGGGTGAGCTGACGGGTACGCCAGCGAGTGAGGCTTTTCAAAAAACCAATGCATACCTCGAGCAGCGAGGCACGGGCAAATTCGCCATCAGTTATCGACTACATGACTGGTTGATCTCGCGCCAGCGGTACTGGGGTGCACCCATCCCGGTGGTCTACTGCAAGCAATGTGGCATTGTCCCTGTCCCGGAAGAACAACTTCCTGTAGAGCTTCCGGAAGACATCGAGTGGAGACCCACGGGAGAGAGCCCGTTGAAGTTCCATCCAACCTGGAAGAGCACAAAGTGCCCGGATTGCGGTGAGCCAGCAGAGCGGGAAACTGACACGATGGATACCTTCATGTGTTCCTCATGGTATCACCTTCGATATCTCAGCCCCGACTATGCAGCAGGAGCTTTTGACCCCAAGGAATATGATTACTGGATGCCGGTGGATACGTATACCGGCGGTGTCGAGCATGCCACCATGCACCTGATTTACACTCGTTTCTTCCACAAGACCTTGCGCGACATGGGTGTGGGAGAGGGGCATGAACCGATGATGCAACTGCGCAACCAGGGCCAAATCCTGGGACCTGATGGCCAGCGCATGAGTAAGTCGCGCGGCAACGTCATCGATCCGGATGAGCAGGTTCAGCTTTATGGCGCCGATGCAGTGCGGGCATACTTGATGTTTGGCTACCGCTGGTCGGAAGGCGGCGCCTGGAATCCCGATAACATCCAGGGGGTTGTACGCTGGTTGAACCGGGTCTGGACACTTGTGCTCGATACGCGCGGAGCCCAGCCAGACAAAATTGATCCTGAAGTTGAACGCGCGCTCTTGCGCAAGACGCACCAGATCATCCAGCAGGTATCCAACGACTTGGACCATTTCGAGTTCAATACCGTCATTTCCGGGCTGATGGAGTTGACCAATCAGCTGGTTGCGGCGCGCGAGGCCGGCCTGGCAGGGGCAGATTCCTTTGAGCAGGCTGTAGAGGCCTTGCTACTGATGATGGCGCCACCGACACCCCATATCGCTGAAGAGCTGTGGTCAATTGCCGGAAAGCCCTATTCGATCCACACGCAGCCCTGGCCGAACTTTGATCCTGAACTCGCTAAAGAGGACGAGATCACGCTCGTGGTGCAGGTGAATGGGAAGGTGAGAGACCGGATCACGGTAGCGGCAGGGATCTCGGATGAAAAGGCGCGTGAGCTGGCCCTGGCGAGTGAGGCTGCAGCGAGGTTTGTCGGCGAAAAGGAGCCGAGAGAGGTTGTGGTTGTTCCTGGACGGCTGGTGAATATTGTCGTGTAGTTAGCGCCAGAGAATGGCCATCTGCACAGGGGAGTGCTTGGGCAAAAAGGAACGCCAGTTAATTCGCATACCCGGCTATGATTATTCATAGCCGGGTGTTTATTTTTTGACGGTTTGTAGTACTCGAAGAAGACTAAGATTCGGAAAAATATAGGATGACAAGGTAATTCATAATGTTGAAGGAAATATTGTCTTGAAAGAATGGTTTAAAACTGACACCATAAGGAAAAACGTGGAGTTGGTCGAACATGAATTTGTAATGATGTCGAACGATATCCATGGTCTCATCCACATTTCTAATCCTGTAGGGGAACGGCGGCGCCGTTCCCCCAGGCAGAGGGATAGTTTTGTTTCACCAGCCCAGGGTCTTTCTCGACAGTCATTAGATCCTATAAATCTCAAGTGACCCGAAGAGTGAACCTGCTAAATGGGACTCCAGGCACACCTCTATGGCAAAGAGGATTTTATGAACACACAATTTGAAATGAACGGGAGTTGAATCTCGTGCAACGTTACATTCTCCAAAATCCAATCAAGTGGTCAATTGATAGGTTCAATCGCACTTGATGTTGACGCGAGTGAAGTCCGAAGTGTTTTCCCCCAATTTTGCATCCGCATAACACAAAACGTACAATCGGATGGTTGAATCTGACATACAGGAGGGTATACGTGATGGCTGGAACGAGGATGGTGATTACGGCCGATAAGGCGCCGAAAGCGATCGGGCCGTATTCGGCAGGGATTCAAACCGATAACCTGATCTTCGCATCAGGCAGCCTGGGGATCGATCCAGCTACAGGCGAATTCGTTCCCGGAGGGGTTGAGCAACAGACACGCCAGGCGTTGCAGAACCTGGAGCAGGTACTGCTCGCTGGCGGTGGTAACCTGGGATCTGTTGTGAAGACGACCGTGTTTATGCAGGACTTATCGGCATTTAGCAGGATGAACGCCGTCTATGCGGAGTTCTTCCCCGAAGACCCGCCGGCAAGGTCGGCAGTGCAGGTAGCAGCCCTGCCAAAGGGGGCGGCGGTTGAAATCGAAGCGATCGCGCTGCGGGTAGCGTGATCTTCGGATGCAGGTGAGGATCCGTATATGGCAGGAGAACTCGTTCTACTGGTTGACGACGAGCCCAATATCGTGGATCTGGCGCGCATGTACCTCGAGCGAGAAGGTTATCGAGTTGAGGCAGCCTTTGATGGGCAGCAGGCCCTAAACCAGGCCGTTGCGCTACAACCCGCTTTAATCGTGCTCGATATCATGCTGCCGGAACTCGACGGCTTTGACGTGTGCCGGGAAATCCGGCTAAGCTCGGATGTGCCGATCATCATGCTTACCGCGCGTGACGATGATATCGATAAAATCGTCGGGCTCGAACTAGGAGCGGACGATTACCTGACCAAGCCCTTTAACCCAAGGGAACTTGTCGCACGGGTGAAAGCGATCCTGCGCAGGAGTGATCGCGCTGCTCGCAGAGAAGGTCCGCTCCATATCGGCGATGTGAGTATCGACGAAGCCAGCCGAGAAGTTACGGTGGATGGTGAACGGGTCACTTTGAGAACCAAGGAATTTGATTTGCTTCTTGCACTCATGGAAAATCGAAATGTGGTCCTGAGCAGGGAACAATTATTAAATCTGGTGTGGGGCTATGACTTCTATGGCCAGACCCGCACAGTTGATGTGCACGTGGCCCACCTGCGCAAACAGCTTGCCGGTAGCCGGCAGGTTAAGATAGAGACTGTGACCGGTGTTGGCTACAAGCTGACCGGTTGATCCCATGTTTCGTTCCCTGCAATCCCGTTTGTTCTTCTCCTACCTGCTCATCGCTGGATTGATGTTGCTCCTGATGTTGCTGGGCCTGATCGTGCTCCTGCGCAACAATTCCATCGCTGATCAGGTAACCTACCGCCGGATGGAAATCGGGCTTCCGTTTCTCGCACGCCGTGAAAGCGGATTCATCCGCGATCTTAGAACCCGTGAGCTCGAACAGGCAATCCAACGCCTCGATCAAATCCTTGGAGAACGAGTGTTGTTCATCGACCCCGACGGGAAGGTGGTTGAGGATAGCAGGGGCGCACATCCCACGTTGCCTGCTCAGACAATCAGGGAAGTGCTGGGGCAATCAGCATTGACCCGCGGGCGCTTCATCGATAGCGAACGTACTCAATGGCTCTACGTGTCTCAGCCATTAGTTAACGGGTATGCTCTTCTCGTTGCTGCCGAGAAACCGGTTGTGCGGGTCTTGGCCAGCCTTCTTGCGGATGATCTGCTGCGACCGCTTATGCAAGCGGGCTTGATCGCACTTGTGTTCTCTATTCTTTTTTCCTATCTCATCTCACGTTGGATCGCCAGTCCGCTCGATCGTATGGCGCATGCCGCCCGAGCAGTGGCGGAGGGCGAATACAGGCAGGATCTGAAAACGACAGGCCCCCGTGAAGTTGAAGGGCTGGCGCTGGCCTTCAATGAAATGATCCATCAAGTTGAGAACACACAAAATTCGCAGCGTGATTTTGTAGCCAATGTCTCGCATGAATTGAAGACGCCCCTCACCTCTATCCAGGGTTTCGCACAAGCGATATTGGATGGCACTGCAAGTGATCGGGAAGCCCGGGACCATGCTGCAAAGGTGATCTTCGACGAAAGCGATCGCCTGATCCGGATGGTCGAGGAACTGCTAGACCTGGCCAGGATTGACGCCGGGCAGATTGCGTTCAAACGAGACCGGGTTGAACTCGACGCCATCGTTGCCAACGTCGTCGAACGTTTGGGACCCCGCGCGGCTGAGGCGCAAATCGATATTGAGGTATCTCTACCGATAATGCCGGCAATGATAGGTGACGGTGATCGGCTGGCACAGGTTTTCACCAATCTAGTGGATAATGCGATCAAGCACTCTCCTGAGGGCGGGCGAGTGAGGATTTTGGGTGAATCAGCCCGGGGTTGGGTGACGATCCATGTGGAGGACCGGGGTCCGGGAATCCCTCCGGAAGAGCTCCCCCGTATATTCGAGCGCTTTTACCAGCTGGATAAAGCGAGAACCGGCCGCGGCGTTGGTTTGGGATTACCAATCTCCCATGAGATCGTTCGCAATCATCAGGGTGAGTTGTTAGCAACAAGCGAAATTGGCCTGGGAAGCCGTTTTAGTGTACGCCTGCCTACTGCCCGGCCCGATGATTCTACGCTTCAGAAGCCATTGCCCCGCGCCTGAAACAAGTCACTTGATGTTGTGCCCTAGGTCGATATTGAAGGAGCGCTCCAGTCTGCTTGTATCAATCCATCCAGAATTCGAATCAGATTTATTAAGGGTCTAACCAGGACTCCAGGCGGGTTATAACCTGCCTGGGCTTTGGATATAATCCTTTGCACGGAAAGGTAGGGAGGAACTACATGGAATCTTCTTCAAGCGGGAATACCCGTTGGTTTGTGATCGCACTGGTTGGCACGATGACGATGTGCCTTGTGTGTATCGGTGTGGGTTTCCTGGTTTTTCGATCGGTCATCGATATATCACGACAAGCCGTCGGAGTGATGAATGATATTGTTGAGACCGAACCCACAGTAGAAGCCATGATCTCGCCGACAGACGATCAAGGTGACTTCACACTTGCGGATCAAACACTCGAACAGCTCGGAACGACGATCGTACCCATCAATGAGCCCATTGAGCTGGCAGAGCGTTTGCGTGGCTTGTCGGATATACCTTCGATCCTGGCTACATCTGCCGAACCGGTCGAGGTGGGAACCGTCTCAACCTTCTGGGTTGCGAATGTTGATACGATCGAAAATTTCCAAATTGACGCCGAGATGGTATACGCCACACCCCATGTTTATTTCTGGATTGAGTCTGGTGTGAAGTACGAGCTGGATGAAGTACAGGCGCTGGTGGATGATTTCGAAGAAAGATCCTATCCGACCGTACGCTCTTTCTTTGGGCCTGAATGGTCCCCGGGGATCGATGGCGATGAGCATCTCTACATTATGTACGCACGAAACCTGGGCAGCACTGTTGGAGGCTACTTCTCGGCGGCTGATTCGATACCACCACAGGCTCATGAGTATTCTAACGGTCATGAAATGTTCTATATCAGTGCCGATAACGTGGAGCTGTGGGAGGATTTCGCCTACAGTGTACTGGCTCACGAGTTTCAGCATATGATCCACTGGTATCGCGATCGCAATGAAGAATCCTGGATGAATGAGGGCTTCTCGGAACTCGCGGCCCACTTGAGTGGGTTCGATGTCAGTGGGTGGGATTGGGCATATGCGGAAGACCCGGATATCGCGCTAACCTACTGGCCGACAAGTGGTGGTACCCACTACGGACAATCCTTCCTCTTTCTGGCTTACTTCCTCGATCAATTTGGGGCTGAGGCGACACAAGCCGTCGTAGCCAATCCCGCCAACGGGCTCACATCCATCGACCAAATCCTTTCCGATCGATCCTTTAGCGACCCGGCAAATGGAGAGCTACTTACGGCCGACTCCATCCATCGAGATTGGGCTGTGGCGCTGTGGCTGCAGGATGATGATGTCGCCGATGGGCGTTATGCCTACCAGTCATATCAACCGCCGCGAGTCAATCCGGCGGAAAGTATTGAGGCGTGCGACACGAAGACGGGGGAACAGGGATATCAAGTCAATCAATACGGCGTGGATTACATCAACATCCAGTGTTCGGGAAGCTTTTCGATTGATTTTGATGGTGCCACGCTCGTACCTGTGTTACCCGGGGAACCCAGATCGGGGGATTTTGCTTACTGGTCCAACCGGGGTGACGAATCCGATATGCGTTTGACGCGCGCCTTCGACCTGACCGAGGTTGTAGCTTCACCGATCGAATTATCCTACTGGACCTGGTATGACATCGAAGAAGGCTGGGACTACCTCTACCTCGAGATCTCCACCGATGGGGGTGAATCCTGGTCGATTCTGGAGACTCCATCCGGGACGGATGAGGATTCTTCGGGCAATTCTTACGGCTGGGCCTACACCGGTTTCAGCGGGGGAGGGGAATCTCCCGTCTGGATCGAAGAGCGCATTGATCTCTCTACCTTTGCAGGGCAGGAGATCCTGTTACGCTTCGAGTACATCACGGATGCTGCTGTGAATGGCGACGGACTCCTCTTGGATGATATCCGCATTGATGCGATTGGCTACGCGGATGATTTTGAAGGTGATGAGGACGGATGGTTGGCAGAAGGATTTGTCAGGTTACACAACCGCTTACCCCAAAAATACTCCGTCGTCCTGGTAGAGCAGGGACGTGAGACACGGGTGAGGGAGCTGAAGCTGGATGAAGACAATGCCGGATCGATAGAAGTGGAACTAGGGGGCGTCTACGATGAAGCGACGCTTATCGTCTCCGGTATGACCCGCCACACCTGGCAGCCTGCGGCGTATACGATCGAGATCGTGCCTTGATTTGAGCCGCTGCAAGTTCTTTAGCAATGTTCAAGGGCACGGCGTAGCCGTGCCCTTGTGTATTAAGACGAGTGCCTGCGAGCAGGTACGGATCTAGCTGGTTTTTCTAGGTGCACGAAGATTTTCAAGCTCGGTTTCTAGTTGTGAAACTCGCGCCTGGTAGGCATCCTGCACCTCAGCCCGAAAACTTTCCGCGCGTTCCCGGATTTGTCGGCGAAGATCATCACCCGACTCTGGTGCAAGCAAGATAGCGGTTACCGACCCCACAAGTGCACCAACAAAGGCACCGGCAACGAAATTCATAAAACGGCGCATCCTTCACCTCCGATATAACGACATTATCGCATAAATTCCAGGCAGGTAAGCGGCTCTATAAGAATTGCATGATGGAGTTATTTTAATTCGGTATGGTTCGGTCAGAGGATGCTTGATATACTCACATCCTGCATGCTCACTACGTAATCGAGGATTATGTAATAGGAGGTTTCATGGTTCCCATTTCCATAGAATACTGTGCAGTTTGACACTATACCGATAGAGCCATCGGTGCGATGGCCGAGATCTTGCGAACGTACGAGTATCAAGTCAGTTCCGTGGAATTGATCCCCTCGGATGGAGGTAAGTTTGAGGTGAAGGTGGGGGACCAGCTGGTCTACTCCAAGCTACAAACTGGTAGCCATATCGAACCGGACAAATTGGTCGAGTTGGTGGGCAAAGCGGTCTAGTTCGTCCGGATTGCGATTATCATGCGCGCCTTGCTCCAACGTGTTCGTCATGGAAGCGTATCAGTTGATGGCGAAGTCATCGCTGCTATCGGACAGGGTTACCTCATCCTGCTGGGCGTGGCCGTGGGCGACGGCAAAGAACAGGCGATCTGGTTAGCTAAAAAGTGCGCGAATTTGCGACTATTTGAAGATGCCCAGGGAAAGATGAATCGCTCACTTGAGGAGATTAAGGGCGAGGTGCTGGTCGTGTCGCAATTCACCCTTTATGCGGATGCTCGCAAAGGGCGTCGGCCAAATTTTGCCAGGGCCGCACTCCCCGATGTGGCGAAACCCCTTATCGATTGTTTCGTGGATACGCTCGTGACGGAGGGTATTCCAGTGCAGGTAGGTGCCTTTGGTGAGCATATGCAGGTGGAACTTGAAAATGACGGCCCGGTCACGTTAATCCTGGAGCGAAACGCGAGCGATTGACGGGCTGATAGTGCTCCTTGCAATGCCCTGAATGGAATTAAAGCCTGATCTCAGATCAGGCTTTTTCTATTAGCATCTTTTGTCAACCCGGGAAGGATTGATGCACTATTCAAGCTGTGCAAGCTCTCGGGTGGGATTAAGCCACAGCAGTGTGTCGAGTTGAACTGCGGCAGCACCCTCACTGAGCGCGTTTTTAATATCTGTATGGGTAAACAAACCACATCCCATGATAAGCGGGATATCCACCAGCTTGAGAAACCGCTCCATGTGATGATTGGCGAAGGGCCTCAGACCGGGGCCATACAAGCGGCCGGATACGCGCTCACCATCAGACGATGTGAGAAGGCCGCGGGGTGGACCGAGGACAACGGCGTTCGCACCGGATTGTGAGATCACCCTGAGCTTCTCATCACTGGCATCGGGAGAAACCCGGACCATCAATGGCAGCTGACTCTGGGCAGCATGGCTGAGGATTGCGTCTGTGAATTGGAGCGAAGTGTCCTGATGCAATCCGATTTCTAGCGCTTGAACAGGATGCTCGATCCCTTCCAGCTCTTCAACTATGGATCGCATTTCATGCGGGTTATTTACCAACAGATGTAAGATGACGGGCTTAGTATGCCCGAGCCATACGGCAGTATTGTTGCGCAAAGCACTTCGAAGACCGGGATTCGGAAGGCCTGTATGCAGCAAGGACCCGCCTGGATATTGTTCAAAACGTGTGGGGTTTGCCGGGAAGCGGCGCTGGTAACTGATAGGATTTGTGACGAAGGCGCCTAAGGAATTTGGGTCATGCAGAAAATCCCCATCGGGGGTAAAGCCCAGCATACCGGCACTGTTCATGGTGGGTGGGGTGATGATCAAATCATATTTCCCGCTGGAAAGTACCAGGCCATTCACGATAGAAACTCCGCTTTATTACGCATCGGAAGCTGGATGAGATTCCTCGGGGCTATCTCCTGACAGCAGAGCATCTTTGCAATATAAGCGCAGGAAGTTTGCTAGAGGATCATCGAGGGCATTGGTTTGTGGAGGCCAGGCGCGGTGCAGGCTTTCAACTTTCATTAAAACCTCGCGCAGGGTCAGAGGTCTACCTGCCTGTGCTGAGGCGCGCCGCACGAAGAGAGCTTGTTGTGTCCCATGGCACGCAGCTGCCTTGAGTTTGTACTTGAACCATGGCTCAATATCGACGATAAAATCAGCCGGGTCATCCTGATTTGCGAGCCTGGGTCGGGGATGATTGGGAAAAAAGGCTGAGATGGAGTAGAGGGGCAGCGATCGATCAAAGTCGGATTGTACTGCCAGCTTGGAAGCCCGGTGCATCTTTGTATGTGCCGGATGCCCATATTCTCCATTTGATCCATGCGTGATCAGCACATCTGCTCGGGTCGCCCGTACTGCTGCTGCCAGCTCCTGTGCCAGGCTCTCGAAATCCGCATCAAAGGGAAACAGGGCTTCGTTCTCCCCCATGAGAGGATCAACATAATCTAGGAAGACGACGGAGCTAGCGCCCAACGCATCAGCAGCGCACCGCAGTTCTGTCTCTCGCACACGCCCCAAATGTTCACGCTGTGTCAGCGGCGGTTCGCCCAACTCGCCGCCTTCACCACGTGTGGCGAGCAATAGGTGAAGCGTGGCGCCCCGGTCAACCAGCATTGAAAGGATGCCTCCAGCGAGGATGGTTTCGTCATCTGGGTGGGCAAAGGCAGCTAATACTGTAAGATCAACCACCGATTTCTCCAAAATCGCGAACAAGCCCCTGTTGACAGGCGAGGCGGACCTCTTTGGTGCCCGGGAGGACGCATCCCAGGCAACCTCCAATTCCGCACGGTGTGGGTATATCGATCAGTGCTTGTACTGTTGAAAGTAAACGGTCCGTCAGAGGCTTATATAGGTCCTCATAGTTCGCTGGCCAGTTGTGCCCGGTCAATTCGATCGCGATGAAGTCCGCCCAGGTCAGACCTTCTGCTGGAGTGACCGGTCGCTCGATATCAGCCGGTAGCTCAGAAAGAGGCCTATGGGCCCAGAAGGCAAAGGATGCGGACCGTTCTCGACCCATATCAAGCAAGGGGTACAGCCGTTCTGGGTGATCTCCGAAACTGAGAAGCAGCCACCTGCGACTTTCTGTGGGAGGTGTGAAGCCATTTCCCAGAGGGCCGAGCAGATCCACCGTTTGTCCGGGGAGCCAGGATGGATTTGGAACCTGATCGAACCGTAAAACATCGTTAGATATGTTGATTGGGAATAGTCGCGAGCGGGAGGCAACCTGATCGTCGTGATGGAAGGCCATGTAGAACTGACCAGGTTGGGTTGAAGTTTGTTGTGAAAGCTGGACGATTGGAACGGGTGTACCTAAGGGTTCGAGTGATTGGGAGAGGACCGTAGCCGGGATTTGACGCATACTCTCGATGCTATCACGGGTAATTGCGGTAGGCCAATGTCAGCTTGGAGTCGGATGGGGGGGTAGCCGCATGATAGAATCCTTAAAATGATAATCATTGAATCTTATGACCCCTTAAGGAGGAGTCCATGAATGTAGCAATAGTATTATCTGCACTTTCCACGCTGGCATGGTTACTTGCTTTAGCCGTGATCGGTTTATCGATTGTTCGAGCCGCACGAGGAAAACCCCTCAAGGCGGCTACCGCAACGATCATCGGCATCATCGCTGTCGCCTTGATCCTGACTACGGTTAGCGCCGGTCTGGTTTTCATCCAACCTACAGAGCGCGGCGTGGTAATTACCGCATTGGGTGATGGTATTCGCCCGGATGCACTCGAGCCTGGTCTTAACTGGGTGGTACCTTTCCTGGAGAACGTGATCACCTACCCGATCTCACGTCAGACTTACACGATGTCGATTGCCCCAGAAGAAGGTGCCATTCGAGGTGATGATTCGGTTGAAGCGCGTACGGCTGATGGGCAGGTCGTGCGGGTCGACGCTTCGGTCATCTTCTCGATCGATCCGAGCAAAGTCGTCGAATCGCACGTCAAGTGGTCCGGCGCCTATATCAACAACCTGGTGCGGCCCGTCTCGCGTGGCGTTATTCGCGATGGCGTCTCCCAGTTCAGGATCGACGAGGTGGTGAGTACCCAGCGATTCGAATTAACATCCTACATGCAGGACCAGCTGGCAGCGTCTTTCGACGAAGGCAACTTGATCCTGCATGATTTTGTGCTGCGCAATATTGCCTTCTCGGAGGAGTATGCCGATTCAGTTGAGCAAAAGCAGATCGCCGAGCAGCTAGCACAGCAGGCGGCCTTTATCGTCCAGCAGCGTGAACAGGAGGCCGAGCAGGCCCGTCAGGTTGCCGAGGGTCTTGCGGACGCGGCAGTGATCGAAGCTGAAGGTCGAGCACTGGCGCGCGTGATCGAAGCCAAGGCTGAGGCTGAGGCCTTGGGTTTAATCTCTGATGCCTTACGCAACAACCCTGATCTGATCACGTTCGAGTACATTCAGAAGCTTGCGCCGGGAATCCAGGTCATGCTCGTCCCCAACGATAACCCTTATCTGTTGCCACTACCTTCTCTAGGGAACTCGGGATTCGTACCGACTCCGTAGCGTAAATATAATTCCGAGAAAGGATACTCAAAGGCGCCTCTCCAACGATCGGAGTGGCGCCTTTTTTCGTTTGTGAAATCTGGCGAGGCTTGGCTTATCCCAATCGGATCGCTATTAGCGGTACGAGCATTTCCTCAGCGGATAACCCCCCATGCCGTCCGATCAGCGGGTTCTCTTTCGCCGCCCACCAAAGGTAGGAATCTCGATGCGAGATGACGGTCAGATCGCCAAGCCGCTCGCGTGTCATTGGCGCTGGTTGTCCCGGGCCGAAGAGCCCCGCGTCCAGTAGATGAGAGGATGGCAATACGGAGAAAGCGCCCGGCCAGGTGCGCTCCAGGTATTCCTCCACTGCTGCTCCCTGGCCCGGCTTAACATAGAGATAGGCCAGGCGATTCTCACCTGTAGGCGACATGTGCAAACGTCGACTGAGCCCTTCATGATTGATGAGCTCGAGGTGAGGATCCACCCGTGTCGTCAATTGACCATGGTCTGCCAGCAGGAGGAACAGGGTTTCTGAGCCGACGGATGCATCCACTTTCTCAAGAAATTCGCTGACCATGATTCCTGTGAAGTGTTGAAACTCAGCTTCGGATTGCTCCGAATCGGGGCCATGCCTGTGTGAGAGGCCATCGACTCCACTATGGTAGATCCAGACGATGCGTTTTTCATCGGTTTCTTGATTCACCAGATCTCGCACAGCGACCCATAGGTCACTATTGTGAGCAAAGCTGTGGGGGATGACCTCGGGGTAGTGCATCCGTGAGAGGCCTGAGCCACTGATGCTGTAATGTAAAAAGGCGTGTACATCGACCCCGGCATCTCGAAAACGGGGACCAATGGTATTTACCGGCAAGAAAGTGTCTGGATCAAAACCGGCACTGTAAAGTGAACCAGCATGACCGTTGAATATGGCCGGGGCGTGTGTGATCATATTGGCGATCAAACCGAACTCCTTGAGAAATATCTCATACCCAAGGATGCCGTGCTCGGCTGGGCTGTGGCCGGTCCACAGGGTCGTTAGTGCAGCACTTGTGGTGGACGGTACGACTGAAGTTAGAG
The DNA here is from genome assembly GCA_041554155.1 of Anaerolineales bacterium. Taxonomy (GTDB): domain Bacteria; phylum Chloroflexota; class Anaerolineae; order Anaerolineales; family E44-bin32; genus E44-bin32. The sequence continues at coordinate 6,602 of JBFFMI010000011.1, read as the reverse complement.
CGCCGGTTACTCCCCGCTGGGACAAGTTACCCAGCGCATTGTCCTTTTCATTTACCCATTGTTGGAAGCGGTGGAGGGCGACAGCGTCCATCAACACACAAACGATCTGTCTGGCCCCGTTGGCAAGATCATCTAACGCCGGTATATCGATCGGTGGATGGGGAAAGCCATCGGCACCCAGCCACTTGGCCATGCTCCCTGGTAGATTGAGGATACTCAGCCCCGCGTAGTGGGGGTGGATCCAATCCGATTGATGGGGTATGTCAGGGATCTGATGCGATTTTATGCGTTCGACCAATTCATCGATATGATCCGACATAGGATGATGATCCACTTTCTCCAGCGATGGTGGTCACTGGTTTGACAAGGGGGCTTGGCCTATAATTCTACACGAGTTGCACTGGGGGTATTCAGGTTGGAGGAGGCACGCACTCGTTGAACTCATCGTCCACCATCCCAGCGGGCAATCCAGTGGGATCCTGGCTTCAACGTACTTTCGGAGGGCGTCGCGGCCGGGTCTTGCGAGAGTACCTTACCGGTTATCTTTTCATCGCCCCAGCCACTTTTCTGGTATTTCTTTTTGGTATTTTCCCCGTAGGATTTGCGCTTTATGTAAGCCTCTTCAAGTGGCGATTGGTACGTACCGATTTCATTGGACTCGACAACTTCGTCAAAGCAATCGATAACCTGGCCTACCTGATGGCTTTCATCCTGGGTCTGGGTGCAATTGGATTTGCGATTGTGATCATCCAGCGTATACGAAAGAAAGTGCGTGAACATGATGAGCGGCCCTGGTTGCTTCTGGCTCCAGGATTCCTGCTCGCCACAGCGACGGCGAGCTTCTTACGCTGGACGGTTCTACTGCTCCCGGAGGTGCTCGACATTGCCTCCAAGATCATCGGTGTTGAGAAAACACAGGCGTTGTTCTATTCCTTGCTTGCGGAAGCATTTAAGTCTGAGAGCGTACTCCCTGCCTTTTGGGTAAGCCTGATTTTAATCATGATCGCCCTGGTATCAACGTTACTCGCCCAACGTTTCTATCGCAACGAAAGAAACCTGGAATATCAAATCCAATTCGCGATCACATGGTTCTTTCTCGCTGCCGGTGCTGGATTGCTCACCTATACATACAGCGAGGTGGTAGATGCATACAGGCTGGCCTTGGAGACAGGGAGCATGATCCAGCTCTGGCCGCAGATCATCACAATCGCAACCGGCGTCCTGTTGCTTGTGGCTGCCTGGTTTGTGTGGCGAAGCGCAGAAGGCCAGGCTTCTAATCGAGCCTTCTGGTTCAGGATCGTCGCTACGCTCGTCCTTCTCGTGGGTGGATGGTTGTTAATCGGTGAAATTCCGGCCGTTGTTGCAGCCGGTGATGAAGATATGTGGCAGGGTTTGAAGGTTACCATCTTCTATTCACTAGGCACGGTACCGTTCCAACTGGGTATCTCCCTCTTCCTTGCGGTGCTGCTCTTCCAGCAGCTGGCGGGATCAGAATTCTTCCGTATGCTCTTTTTCCTGCCCTATGTCACCCCGTTTGTGGCTTCAGCGGCTGTATTCCGGCAGATGTTTTCCATACGACCTCAAGCACCCGTTAACCAACTGGTTCAATTACTCGGCGGAGAATCACTGCGCTGGATCCAGGAACCGATAGGCGTGGTTACACTGATTGGGGAACGCCTAGGAATCGATGTTCCAACATGGGCATCGGGTCCGAGTCTGGCCCTGGTGGTGGTGATTCTATTCTCGATCTGGGTCTATGTCGGTTATGACACAGTGATTTACATGGCAGGTCTGGGGAATATTTCGACGGAACTTATCGATGCAGCGGAAATTGACGGGGCAGGACGATGGCAGATCTTCCGGTATGTGATCTTCCCGTTGCTCTCACCAACGACCTATTTTCTTTCCCTCATCGCTATCATTGGCACCTTCAAAGCCTTCTCAAGTATATGGGTGATGCGGCATGAGCTTGCCCTTGGGACAGTAGACACTTTCAGTGTGATGATCTTCAACGAATTCTTTACCAAACTGCAGTACGGCTATGCCTCCGCACTGGCCTTTGTCCTGTTTGCAATCATCCTCTGCCTGACGATCATTAATAACCGTATCCAGGGATCAAGGGTATTTTATGGCTGATGTCTTAGGGCGTTCATCAGTAGCACGCCAATCTGAGTCGCGCCAGCGCCAGATCCTGCGTCTGGTCGCACGCAATGGTTTCACCTATCTGGTCCTATTTTTCGGTGCCTTCATGGCGGTGATACCATTCATTTGGATGATCTCGACTTCTTTAATGTCCTTGCCGGACGCCACCGGTGTACGGTTTTTCCCCTCATCGATCCACTTTGAGAACTATGTGAACGCCTGGCAAGAGGCACAGTTTGCAGAGTACATGATCAACAGTGCCCTGATCGCACTCATCACGTTATCCGGCCAGCTTACCTTTAGCATCCTGGCGGCATATGGCTTTGCCCGGATTCAATTCCCCGGTCGGGATCTGATCTTCGGTGTGCTGCTAAGCACGATGATGATCCCGGCCATGGTACTGATTATCCCCAATTTTTTAACCGTCACATGGCTTGGACGCATGGGTCCGATCGCCTGGATCAACAACTGGCCGGCGCTGACAATCCCCTTCATGGGGAGTGTTTTTTCAATTTTCTTGCTGCGACAGTTTTTTGCTCAAGTTCCGGATGAGCTCTTCGATGCCGCCCAGATTGATGGCGCCGGGCATCTTCGATTTCTGACCACGGTTGTTCTCCCTCTGGCCAAAGCCCCGATCATGGTGATCATCGTGCTGTCGTTCATGGGTGCCTGGAACGCCCTGGCCTGGCCACTGCTGGTAACCAACTCACCGGAATGGCGACCCATCACAGTTGGCATGTTGAATTTTGTTGACGAAGCAGGTCAAGAAATCAATTTATTGATGGCAGGGGCGGTGATCACGATCATCCCCATACTCATACTCTACTTCTTTACGCAGAAGCAATTCACAGAATCAATTGCACGGAGTGGTTTAAAGGGATAAATTCGCTTGTGAAAGGAGGCGGGCTTACCAACTGATTATCTGAACTTTCAGAAATTGTGAATTTGATGGATCCTTAGAGGAGGATTGGAATGTCGAAGAAATTTGCTTGGATACTGTTGGTTGCTTTCCTTGTTCCGGCTTTGGTTGGGGCTTGTGCGCCAACAGCTCCAACGGAACCACCAGTGGAGGAAGCACCCCCACCGGAACCGGAAGAACCTGCTGAGCCAGAAGAACCCGAGGAGATGGAGCCGGCGCTCGACCCCAGCGGTCAGACCGTCGTATTCTGGCATGTATGGGGCGAGGATGACCCCAGCGCCGGGTTGCTAGGACTGGTGCAGGAGTTCAATGAGACCAACGAGTGGGGGATCACTGTTGAAGCTCTTGACCAGGGGCGCTACAGCGATCTTGAAGACTCGATGAACGCTGCGATCCAGTCGGGTGATGTCCCCAACATTGTCGTGGGCTATACCAACGCATTGGATACCTGGTACTCCGTGGATATGATGGCGGATATGAATGCCTATGTCTACGATGACGTCTACGGTCTCTCAGAGGAAGAGATTGCAGACTTCTATGAGGGCGTCTGGTCGAACGGAATCAATGCCGACGGCGCACGTGTGGGTTTCCCGCATGGTCAATCGGCCAACGTCATGTTCTATAACTACACCTGGGCGCAAGAGCTCGGGTTCGATGCTCCACCTGCGACAAAGGATGAGCTGAAAGAGCAAGTGTGTGCTGCAGCTGCAGCGAATGCTGCTTCCGGTGATCCTGATCTTGCAGGAACCGGCGGTATCGTGGTGTACCCGGGCGCATCGGACGTAGCAGTCTATCTGTTCGCATTTGGCGGGGACTTCGTCGATGATGCGGGATCGGCGTATGACATGACCAGCCCGGAACTCACGATGGTGGCAGAGTTCTGGAAGGAGCTCTATGACGAGGGGTGTAGCTTCACCACAGAAAGTTACCCCAATCCCGAATTCGCCACACGCAAAGCGCTCATCACGCTGAGCTCAACCGCTGGTTATCCATACCAGGAAAGCGCTTTTGAGGCAGAGGGCGCTTACAGCGATGATGTTTGGGGTTTTGTGCCGATTCCAGGGTTGGATACACAGGCTGTCAACGCCTATGCCCAGAACACAGGCATCGTTCGTTCAACCCCGGAAGCCGAGCTGGCCTCCTGGTTGTTCATCAAATGGTTCACAAGCCCTGAAGTCAGCGTGAAGTGGATCGAATCGAGTGGCTATCATCCGATTCGCGCCAGCGTTCCGCAATATCTCGATGACTACGTTGCGGAGAATCCGATGTGGGCGGAGGGTTTAGCGCTTGGTCCCCTCGGCGTTTCTGAGCCGGGATGGGCATCTTGGGGCACCGTCCGACGCGAGATCCAGGATACTTTTTCCGCCATCCTTCAGGGTGAGGCGGCCGATATTCCCACCCTGCTTGCCGATCTGGAAGCAGCTGCGAATGAGATCCTGGCCGAGACATCCTAGCGGGTCGGGCTATCAGTAATAGGAAGAGGGATGGAGTGACCATCCCTCTTTTTTTACCCTTGGGTAGGGTTGTGCCCAAGTTTTGCTTGTTCTAGAATGGATTGGTGGTATGGATAGCAGAGATGCTTTCCATCGTGTGGCCCGTTCAACGCCTCGGGAAAGGGGGCGCAATGAGTAATCAGGATGATCTAGAACGCATCCGGAAAATCCGGGACCGACAGTTGGGTCTGCGTGATCACAGCGTGGAAACAAAACGGGTTCAACATGAGATTTCTAAAAAGCGGCGTAGGAGTGTGGAGAAATTCTCCTTTGGTGGCATTTTTAAAGATATCCCCAAGATGATCATAGGCACGTTGATCGGTATGGTCTTCGGGATCCTCGTCTTCCTGATCCTGCCCTACCTGACGGATGCTGCCTGGGTGGATATTGCTGGCGTGATTATCACGATCTTCGGTGCGGTATTCGGTTTCTTCTATGGACGTGCGATGGATGCAAAAGATGCACTGAGCGATTTCTAAGTCGACACTCCCTTGTACGAGATTTAAAAGGGCACATCTATTGCGTGCCCTTTTTTTATTTTTGCATCTTCTATGGGGAAAAGACGGCGATCAGCGGATCGTGGTCGGACTTGTGGAGGGGTGAGACATCATCCGGTTGGGGAAGGGGAAAGTCCGCGTTGGTGTGTAAGGCAATCGTCTCTGTCAACATCCCAAACAGCCCCTCGCTCACCAGGATATGATCAAGCGTTTGCGTGACACCCTGATAGACATAGCTGTACCACAACTTGGTTGGATCGATATCGAACACGTGGTGCAAGCCTGCTTCTCGCAAGCTCTGGATGGGCAGTGAGTCGGTGAAGGAGTTTAGATCACCCATCACGATAAATTGGGCGCCAGGGTCGTGCTCTATTACCTGCTCCATGATCTGAACATTCCAGAGCGCTTGCGCCGTGCGGCGGGGCTCGGTGGCCTCGATTCCACCTGCGAGGGAGGTGAAGTGGTTATTGAGCACATAGAGTAATACGCCGTTCACTATCCGCACCTCGATAAGGAGTGGAGGGCGGCTGGTTAGGCCTTCAGGCGCAGGCCATTGCTCGGCAGCAAGGATCTCAGCCTGATCCGTTCGCACCAGGTAGCCAACATCAATCCCGCGTCCATCGGTCCCTTCGATCAGGACCGCCTCATAAGCATAAGCCAGGAGCAGCTCATGGGCTGCGATATCCTGAAGAATCTTCAAGTTTTCGACTTCCTGAATCCCGATAATCGTTGGTGCGCCTGCGGAAATGATGGTGTTCGCAACCTTGTTAATCGAATGCTCATACTCCGCTTTGCGAGGACGAGGGGGGTCATTGGGATGAGGTTCCAGGATGTCGAAGAGGTTCTCAACGTTCCAGGTCATCACGCTGAATTCGGGAGGCGCTACGATGGAGGTCGTTGGTAACGTGTAATTCGCGTAGGTGACCAGCGGAGGGCTGATCGGTTCGATCTTGAAGGCGCCGTAGGTGTATGCCAGGGGGCCAGAGACTCCTAGAAGTTGATCCCCTACGGCCATTGAGAAAGCCATTGTGCTCTGATCGTAATGGGTCTCAGACGACCCATCATCGACGACGATCATGTGTCCGGTATCCTGGCCTCGGATGACGCGGTCCAGACCGTGTTTATCAAGCAGCAAATAAGTTTCTCCGTATCTGGAGGTAGGTCCAACGACGAGGGCTGGCTGATCGATGGAGACCAGCATGCCTTCCATAGCCTCGTAGTACTCAGCAGAAGCTTCGAGATCTGCGGGGGGATCCAATGCTATCGCTGTGGGCAAGGGGTTGCCGGAGGATAGGACCAGGACCTGATCGGAAGAAGTAACGTAGAGCTGAGTCTGCCCTGAGATTTCACGCACTGTGGCGCTTACCTGTATGGTATCGCCCGTCTGCAATGCAACTTCAGCTGCCTCGAGATGGACGAACAACCCTTCAGAAGTTGTAGTGGAGGAGTCCCCGATGGGATCCTGGATCCAGAAGCCGCCGAGTTCTGGAAAAACGCCTGTCACAACGCCTGTCGTGGTCACAAGGTCCTGACGATAGGGTGAACTCTCAT
>JBFFMI010000010.1:0-29306 GCA_041554155.1 Anaerolineales bacterium | reverse complement strand
CGTGGTCCACGACGATGAGGATGGTGAACAGGTCGAAGTCTTTGTGGGATAATGCTGGAGGACCAGAGGATGTCTACAGAAGAGCGGTTGAAGATCTTAAAGATGATTGAAGAAGGCAAGATCACTGCCGAGGAGGGCACGCGCCTATTAGGTGCCTTGCACAAACAGAAGCAGCGGGTCGGTCCTTCTGGTGAGGATAGTCCCCGCTGGTTGCGGGTGCGCGTGCTTGACTTGAACACGGGTAAAGAATCGGTGCGGGTGAATCTCCCGATCAGCCTGGTTAATGTTGGTATGCGCATGGGGGCGCGATTTATACCGGATATGGAGCAAGAGACCGTGATGGAGGATCTGGCGCAAGCCCTGAACCAGGGTTTGACCGGAAAGATTGTGGACATCGTAGACGAGCAAGAGGGCCAGCGAGTGGAAATCTTTGTGGAATAATCGCGCACAGGTTTATCGGGCCCCGATGATGTGCGATTGAAAGCATGAACAAGAAGGAAGCTGGGAGGACTTAGATGGATCGACTGGCATTGAGACTGGCGATAAATGCGCTTGCGCTTTACCTGGCCGTTGGGACGGGATGGATTAATGGGATCGAGGGCGGCGAAACCCAATGGTGGGCCTACCTGATCATGGGTCTGATCTTCACCTTGGTGAACGCTCTGTTGAAACCGATCCTGAAACTGCTGACCTGCCCCTTCATCTTGCTTACCCTGGGCTTATTCACCCTGGTGATCAACACCTTGCTCTTCTGGCTGACCGGTCTCTTAGGCGGCGTTTTTGGGAGCGGGTTCGGCTATCGCATTGAGACGTTCTGGGCGGGCTTGCTGGGTGCCTTGCTGGTTGGTGTCGTAAATACCATGCTGACGCTTATCTTTCGTGATGAGTTGAAGCGAGGCAGAAGTTAATTTCTGGCAAGACCTGGTTAGCTTCCACCACAGCGCATCTAAACAGGTGCGCTGTGTTATTTAAGCCTTGCATAAGGGCTTTCTAGCAGCACAAATGTGCAACTCTAAGCACAAGATAGTGTGGCGATCAAACTTATGTCATGTAGTTTTGGCTCCATGGCCTATGCTATACTCGGAAAAATCTGTACCTAATATTTGCCAGCACAAACATGGTGTTGGCTTCATGGGAACTACTATGGTGGTGCCTTAACCACGCGCCTGCCTCTTATGTCAACCTAATGACACCAAATTCGACCATCAACGAGCGAACCCGTTCCTCCCTCGAGCTTTTGTATTCCATCAGTCGTGAGTTAGCAGCCCAGTTGGATTTGCGGGAGCTTTTACAGCGCATCCTTCAACTGACCCTGCAAGCTGTTGGTTCCGCAGCGGGCAGCATCCTCGTAATCGATGAATCCGGTCAGGCCAGCGAAGGCGCCATCGCTTTCGAGGGCAAAGTCCATGACCACTCAATGGAGCAATTGCGCGATACCTATGAGCATGGTTTGGCTGGCTGGGTCGTCGAAAACCGCCAGGCGGTGCTGATCGAAGATACCCGCAAGGACAAACGCTGGCTCCGAAAGCCGGAAGAACAAGATTTTGAACCGGGTTCGGCTATAAGTGTGCCCCTCCTGGCCGGAGAGCACGTTGTCGGCGTATTGACATTGGTACGGCGCCAGGCCGGGTTGTTCAGTCAGGACGATCTTGCGCTGGCTACGGCGATCGCCGATCAGGCCGGGATTGCCGTTCGCAACGCCCAACTTTTTGAGGAAACACAATCGGCGAGGCAGCGTTATGCCAGCCTGTTTGAAGACAATGTTGACAGTATCTTGATCAGCGATCTCGAAGGCAATGTTACCGATGCCAATAAGCGGGCTGAATCTTTCCTGGGCTATACGATCGAACAAATAGGTCAACTCTCCGTCTTCTCGATCCACCAGCCTGATGACGGGCAGGTACCAGGCGATCTGACGCAGCTAGATCCCAGCCAGGCGATTTCCTATGATGGCCTTGTGCGCGATAGTCGTGGACGAATGCTGCCTGTTGAAGTGCATGTCAAGCGCATGGCAATTGGGGCTGGAAGTTTCATTCAATGGATCCTGCGCGACATTTCCGAACGGCTTGAGTTAGCGGAGCTGCGCACCGATATGACCTCCATGATTTTCCATGATCTACGCTCACCACTGGGTAACATCATCTCAAGTCTGGAGGTGCTGCAGTCCTCATTCGATGATGATGATGAGACGATCCAATCTGTGCTCTCCATCGCTTCGCGCTCCAGTCGCCGGGCTTCGAGACTGGTCGAGTCACTGCTGGACCTGGATCGCCTGGAAACCAATCGGGCAGTATTGAATAAAACCGAGGCTTCTATCGGGGCGCTGATCGCTGAAGCTGTGGATGAGATTCACCCTACCGCAGAAGCACGTGGCCAGTTCTTGCGAATGAACCTGGCTCCCTCACTTCCAGCCGTGTCGATGGATGTCGATATGATCCGCAGGGTGTTGATTAATTTGCTTGAGAATGCAGTTAAATACACGAGTGCTGGGGATCATATTGACGTGTCAGCCGAGCTGGTCGACGACCAGCTTGAAGTCAGCGTTCGCGACAACGGGCCTGGAATTTCCGAGAACGACCGTGATCGGATCTTTGATAAGTTCTTCCGATTGAGCGGAGAATCTCGTCCTAAAGGGCTTGGCCTGGGTCTGGCTTTCTGCAGATTGGCGGTCGAGGCACATGGCGGTAGAATTTGGGTAGACTCCGAGGAAGGTCGGGGTTCAACATTTAAGTTCACCCTTCCCCCTTCATAGCAGGCGGAACAGCACTATTGATGCGAAAGATTAAGAACAAAGTATATGTCGAGAGCAAGTTCACCGGTTTCCATCTCGGTATGGTGAACACGAAAGAGGGCTTGCTCCTGATCGACTGCCCCCTTAAAGTGGACGAGGCCAAGGAGTGGATAAGCCTGGTCTCGGATTACGGCAAACCGCGCTACCTCGCTGTGCTGGATGCCCATCCCGATCGAGTCCTTGGCACCCGCGCCCTGGATTTGCCTATCGTGGCCCAAAACCGGACGCTGGAATCGATCAGGGAGTGGGCGGACACGTTCAAGGGAAACCTTCATCCCATTGGTGCTGAGTCGGACCGCTTAAAACGGATCACCGGAGTTCAGAGGGCCGCTCCCGAGGTGGTTTTCTCCGAGCAGATGACGATCCATTTGGGTGAAATTGAATTTCGTTTTTTACACCGCCCGGGACCACAAGATGGTTCAACCTGGGTTCACTTGCCCAGGGAGAAAGTCGTTTTTATTGGGGATACGGTAGCGTTAGACGAGCCGCCCTATATCGGGAAAGCGGACCTGCAAAAGAGGATCGAATCGCTGGATGAATTACGCGGGCCTGCGCTGGCTGGCCATGTACTCCTTTGTTCTCAAGGTGGGCCAGTTGAGCGTGAAGATATCAATGCCATGGCCCGCTTCCTTCGTAAGGTTGAGCACCGGCTCCAAAAATTGGGCGACGTCAATGCTGGCGAGCACGAGATAAGCCCAATTGCCTCAGAGTTGCTTAACGATTTTGAAACCCAGAGCTCGAGAATCGAGCAAGCACTAAAGCGCCTTCAAGTGGGTTTGCTCGACTTGAATGCGGCAAGTTAATCCCTAGAACACCTCATTCCCATTCTCAGGCGGCTTTCCGTATGACAACACAGAATTCCACCAGCAGGCCAGCGCTCACCGTCGAAATTGTGCGCGATGGGATCGTTGAGTCTGAGCACAAGGTGTCGCTGGCTTTGGTTGATGTCGATGGCCGGCAGTTACTCGGTTTTGGAGAATTGACCAAACCGGTGTTCCTGCGCTCAAGCGCCAAACCCTTCCAGGTGCTGCCCTTTGTTGAAGGAGGACATGCAGAAGACATGGGGATCAGCGATAAGGAACTATCGATCCTGTGCTCATCTCACTCTGGGACCGATGAACACGCCATTCTTGTTGAAGCCATAATGGATCGGGTGGATCTCGTAGAAAGCCATTTGCTATGTGGGACGCATACACCCTTTGGCCGTGATACCGCCCACCGACTGATCCGTGAGGCTCAAGCTGTAACCCCTCTGCGGCATAACTGCTCGGGAAAGCATGCAGGTATGCTGCTTTTTTCCATTGCGTTGGGATCCAAACTGGAGGATTACCTGCTCCTATCCGGGAATGTACAGCAGCGGATTCTTGAGGCTTTCAGCACGATGGTTGATGTTCCAATTGCGGAGATCGGGGTTGGCATCGATGGTTGCTCCGCGCCCAATTTTGCGGTCAGCCTTCCTGCCGCTGCGTTCGGATTTGCCCGGTTGATGGACCCGTCCCAGCTGGAGGAGAGACGTACTGCGGCATGCCGGCGCATTGTGGGCGCGATGATTGCCCACCCGGAGATGGTAGCCGGCCAGGGCAGGTTTGATACCGCCTGTATGCAAACAGTCCGTGGGCGGTTGCTCGCAAAAGGAGGTGCTGAGGGTTACCAGGCGATCGGGATCCCCTCCGGGCGGTTACCTTCGGGGGCATCGGCGGGCTTGACGCTCAAGGTTCATGATGGCGATGCTGGCAAACGCGCCCTTGGCCCGATCACAATCGCGGTATTAAATGCCCTGGGGATCCTTTCGCAATCAGAAAAAGATAGCCTTTCGGCATTCGATGAGCGCCCTCTGCACAACTTCAGCGAGCTGGTTGTTGGTGAAATCCGCCTTGCCGAAGAAACACGGACCCAATTGTTGCAATCCTATGAACGCATTTGAGGGATTTGATACGGCGCTGTTTAACCTTGTCGGGCATCGGCTGACCGCCCAACAGATTGATGTCTTCAAGTGGTATGCTCAAGCCTTAATCGAGTGGAATCAGCGCTTCAACCTGACCGCCATCACTGAACCGGTCCAGATTGAGATCAAACATTTCCTTGACTCGCTCTCGTGTTTGAAGGTTGATCAATTTCGACCGCCAGGGCGGGTCATTGATATCGGTACAGGAGCGGGATTTCCAGGTATTCCGATAAAAATACTCTTCCCACAATTTGACATGACGCTGGTGGAATCCGTTGGTAAAAAAGTAAAATTTTGCCAGCATGTAATTGATTCCCTCGAGCTACAGGGGCTGCAAATCATTAAGGAGCGCGCGGAAGTGCTTGGCCGGCAATCGGAGCACCGAGAGCGCTACGATTGGGGGCTGGCACGTGCGGTGGCGAAAGCACCCGTCGTGCTGGAGTATTTGCTGCCCTTCGTTCGCGTCGGTGGACGAGCGATATTACAGAAGGGTGAGACCGGACCTGCTGAGATGCATCAGGCTGAGAATGCTTTGCGCATGTTGGGCGGAGAGGTCGAACAGATCCAGGCAGCGGAACTCCCCCGTGTGACCGAACCACGGCATATCATCACGTTGCGAAAGATCGCAGCAACCCCCCCGAAATACCCGCGCCGCCCAGGGATCGCCACCAAGAGACCCCTTCTCAAGGGCTAAACCACACTTCATCAGCCCAAGGCCAGGCTATCCTGACGGATCCTCAGCCTTGATGGTCCCGGCGCGCACATGCCAAATCGAGGCTGTTTGTCGGAATGGCTCGCTGAACATGCTGAGGTCGGCAGCTGTGAGGACAGCCTGGCGAGCAGGCAGGATGCGGGCAAGCAAGTCTCCCCGCCGTTCGCTGTCAAGTTCGGCGAGCACTTCGTCGAGCAACAAGATGGGCATTTCCCCGGTACGCTCGCGCAGCCATTGGATCTCGGCTAACTTCAATGCAAGCATAGCGGTCCTGTTCTGGCCCCGCGAGCCGTATAACCGCAGATCCACACCTTTGCTGAGCAGGCTGAAATCGTCTCGGTGGGGACCGATAACAGTAACCCCCCGGTTTAGTTCCTCCTCGCGATGGGCACGTAAAGCGTCGAGCAGGCCTTTCTGAATATCTCCCCGGCCGATGGTTGTCCGGTCGATAGGACGATCCAGTGGAAGGTCAAGCTGCCCCGTGGGCGCGTGAAGGGGATCATACGATGGAAGGTAGCGGATCTGAAGATCCTCTTTTTCGCGGGTGAGTTGTTCCTGAATAGGTGCTGCCTGGCTCTCCAGTTCATGCACAGCCAGAGACCGGGCCCGAATTAATGTGGAGCCGAGGTCGCTCAGTTGCTCATCCCAGAATTCCAATTGTTGCGTGCTATTGCGTTGGCCCTGGAGGTTCTTGAGCAATGCGTTGCGCTGACTAACCACTTTGCCATAATCGCTCAAGGTTGCGGCGTAGCTCGAATCTGCCTGGATTAGCGTGCTATCCAGATAGCGTCGACGATTACCGGGTGATCCTTCGACGATTTCCATGTCCTGTGGCAAGAAGATCACGGCATTGAAGGTGCCAGCGAGCTCTCTCATCCGTTTACGGATACCGTTGACCAGGATTTCTTTTCGGGGGCGGCGATCCGCCCCCTGGTTTTCAAGGGTTAGCCGAATTTCGATCCGCTGTAGCCGGCCGTGAGCCTCTACCTCAGCGACGAGTCGGGCAAACGCTGGCGACTGTTCCTGTGCCAGGAAATTGATCAACTGGCGATCACTTGTTGCATGGGTCGCAGATGCACCCGTCAGATAGTAAATTGCCTCGAGCAAACTGGTTTTTCCCTGGGCGTTGGCACCAACAAGAATCGTTGCACCACCTGGGACGTCAATCTCAAGTCGAGCGAAATTTCGGAAGTTTGTAAGTGAGAGGTGCTTGAGGAGCATGGCCGCAGGGATTGTAGCATAGGGGCAGTACGAACTGCACTGCAGCAGAGACTTGATCGCATGCGGGGATACTAGTGCCAGGGAGCGTTAGGTAAGGTATCAGCGGCTTTCTTTGGATCCGTCGGATCCAAGAGGGAGCGACACGAAGGGGTCGGGCTCTACAACCGATGGTTCCTCCATCCGGTAGACTTCCGTTGCGCGATCAATAAACAAGACACCGTCCAGGTGATCGATCTCGTGCTGGAAGATCCTCGCCAGCCAGCCATGCACCTTTTTCTTAAAAGGGTTTCCATGGCGATCAAGGCCTTTGACCGTGACCCATTCGTATCGTTCAACTTCGCCCATCAATCCCGGGAGTGAAAGACAACCTTCTGTACCCAGCACTGTTTCGGATGACTGGCGGGTAATCTCAGGATTGATCACGATGTAGAGCTTTGGGGGGGCTTCGGGTGCATCCGGATCATCATTCGTCTCCGCAAATTCCACCACGATCAAACGCTGGCTCACATCCACCTGTGGCGCAGCAAGACCAACTCCAGGGGCTGCCCGCATGGTTTCCACCATATCATCAGCCAGCGTTTGTATCGTCGGGGTTACCGAACGGATCTTGTTCGCTTTCTTGCGCAGCGTTGGATTCGGGGGAGTGACAATGTTACGTAAGGTCATTTTCAGATGCATCCGGGCGATCGCCAGGGGCGTATTTTTCGTGGTAAATGTCGAATAATTCTACCATTTCGCCCTGTCGCCTCGAACGGTCAAGTTCAGTTTTCTGCTGCAGGTATGCCTCCTGCGCATGAACGATATCCTGTTGGACTGAAACGGGGTCGAGCACGCCCTCAAATGTGAACTGGGATGTGCCCACATTGGCGATGACGTCACCATAGTTCAACAAGATGCCAACAAGTCCCTTGCGGTCTACTTCTGTGCCAAGGATGTTCTCAATCGGTGCGACTTTGCGCTCCTCACGTGCAAGCGGCTTCTTGTAAACGTCGATGATCTGATCCGGTGAAATTTGGTAGATATCGTTGGCCCAATCGATGTAGCGGTAAAGCCACCACAGCGCTCCTGCAGCTAATAGCGAAAGGGTTACAAGGTAGTAGGGCATGGGATCAAGGGTGGTAAGGATTCCACCTAGCCGGGCACCGAGGAAGCCGATCGCAAAGAGGACCAGAATGGATGGCAGGCTGATTTCGCGCATCAAAACCGCCCAATGCTTTCGGTAGGTGATCACGTTTCCTTCTTCGAAGCGAATGCGAAACCCCCAGTTGCGGCGAGGTCCCGCCTCCCCATCTTGCGACGTATCGGCCTCGGTGAGAATCGGCAGCGTCTGGTCTTCCGTTGGGATAGAGTCGCTCTCAGGATCCAGTCGTTGTTCCAATGCACCGACCAACGCATCACGATCGGCTTCATCTTGCCTGGCTCTCAATCTGCGCCAGTTCTCCTCAATCATAGCTGCAACGGTATGTGGCCGGCTGATATTACGAAATAGGAGCTTACCGGTGTATGTCCGGATGAGAACATCGCCAAAGTTGAACATTCGGCTGGTCATATTGGTGTTCACAGCGACAGAGAGAATGGTGTGCAGGGGCGCTTCGCGTCGGCTGTCGTATATCGCAACTACCTTCTCGAGCCATACCGAACGCCAATCTGTGACAAGGTAATAGTCATTGCTCCAGTCTACCCATTGCCAGATACCGGTGAGCAGACCAGCACTTCCAAGGATAACGGCAAGCCAGATCATCCATCCATTGTTGCTAAAGAGCGTCAACAATCCGAGAAATATCCCACCAAGAAGCAACAGCATTGGAAGGGAGAGCTTCTGCAGCAGGATAAAGTTGTTCTTCCGTGCAAGGATATAAATGCTCTCACCTTCCCTCAGCCACTTAAAATTGAGCTTGCGCGCCAACTGGTGTCCGCCAGCAACAAATTGCAGGTCGGCAAGTGCATCTGGGTGTGATTTCATAAAGGTCGTAAGTGCGGCGCGATCCCAGCGCAGGAGTTGAACATCCTCGGTAGCCATGGCCGAGTTGATGCGCAGTTGACGATAGACCATCTCTACATCCCCGATGAGATCACCCGGAAAACGCTTCCCAACGCTTTCAGGGGCTTGCCCATCAGGACGAACTGAGAGCGCAACCTGCCCTTCAAGCAGGATGTATAGAGCCTCAGGGGTAGCACCCTGTTTATAGATGAATTCGCCGGCTGAAACGCTTTCAACAGGGAGCGCTGCAGCTAATTCCTTAAGCTCGTCGAAGGGGATTTCGCGCAAGATAAGTACATGCTCAAGGATGTTTGCGACCGCTTCTGGTTTCATGTCCCAGATTGTAGCATGCGGATAGTGTCGGCGCGTAGCGCTATGCTATAATCGCCGCGCTTGGAGACCCCTGTGGCCAAAAGATCATCCTCTCGTGGTCGACGAAAATCGACTTCAAAATCGAAACGCAAGTCTTCTTCAGGCCGCCAGCGAACCACTCGCAAAGCAACTGCCCAGAATAGAGTAACTGCAGGCATTGAGACCGCGCGCGATGCACTCTCCACACCTGAAAGAAAGAAGGATCTACGCGGTCTGCTGCTACTTGTGATAGGAATCCTCACGGGGCTGGGCATCCTGGTGCCGCGCGATGACCTGCTGGGATTGTGGAACCGGGTTCTGGGGCAGCTTTTTGGGTGGGGGGTATATTTTGTACCCTTGATGCTCATCGGCCTGAGTTTCTTCCTCATATTGCGGCGCTGGCGTGAGAAGCTACCTCAGATCGAGCCGGAACAGGTCATTGGCGGGGTGCTTTTTTATCTGCTGCTGCTCACTGCTCTTCATGGCTTGATCGGTGCCACCGATTTTACAAGCGGGTTAGCTGAAGCCCGACTTGGTCGCGGTGGGGGTCTCATCGGGGCAGGGATACTGGCGATCCTTGTAAAAGGGCTGGGGTCTGGCGGGACGGTTGTCGTCTTGCTGGCATGGTTTTTGATTGCGCTGACCTTCAGTCTGGGCACATCTTTACCCGAGCTATTTTCTTTCATGGGCCGGGTTTGGCGCTATCTCCTCAGTCAGTTCACATCTGAACAAGTTCAAGGACCTGACGATGCTGTACCCGGAATTCCTCCTGTATCTCAAGCACCACAGGCTTTGCGGGAAGACATTGAATCCCCCCGACCATCTCCAACGGTTCAGGGCGTGGTGAACGAAGCGGCACCCGCTGACGCGGGTACTGCCCACCAAAAAACCGACTGGGTTTTGCCGGGGTTGGACGAGATTCTTGAACCCGGCGCAGAAGGGCGAGCTGATCACACCTTTGATCGTGAGCGAGCACGTTTAATCGAAGAGACTCTGCAGGCTTTCGGCGCACCTGCGCGGGTGGTTGAAATTAATCGGGGTCCGGTCATTACTCAATTTGGTGTGGAGCCTGATTTTATCGAGGGACGGGCAGGCCGGCGGACCAAGGTGAAGGTCAGCAAGATTTCCGCGCTAGCTGATGATCTGGCTCTGGCTCTAGCCGCGCCATCGATCCGTATTGAAGCGCCAGTCCCCGGGAAAGGCTTCATCGGGATCGAAGTTCCCAACACAGAAGTATCTCTGGTGGCGCTGCGAGACATCATGGAATCAAAGCGCTACCAGAACATCCAGTCGCGCCTGAGCCTTGGATTGGGGAAAGATGTTTCCGGTGGCTCGGTCGCCGCTGATCTGGGCGCGATGCCGCATTTGCTGATTGCCGGTACAACGGGCTCGGGTAAATCCGTTTGTGTTAATGCGATCATTTCCTGCCTGCTCCTGCAGAACACACCTGATCAATTGAAATTTGTGATGGTTGACCCCAAGCGTGTGGAGTTGACTTATTTCAATGGCATTCCACACCTGCTGGCACCGGTGGTAGTGGACCTGGAACGGGTTGTGCCGGCACTGCAATGGGTTTCAAAAGAGATGGATCGTCGCTATCAGCTATTCGCAAAGGAGGGTGTGCGGAATATCGCCGATTTTAATGTGCGCATGGGCCACCTCCAGCAACCTGAGATGCACTATATCGTGGTGGTGATCGATGAGTTGGCAGATTTGATGATGCTTGCACCAGATGAGACTGAGCGGGTGATCACTCGCCTTGCGCAACTTGCGCGAGCTACAGGTATCCATCTGGTGATCGCCACACAGCGTCCTTCGGTGGATGTTGTAACTGGCTTGATCAAGGCGAATTTTCCGGCGCGTGTGGCCTTTGCAGTAGCTTCTTCGGTCGACAGCCGCGTCATCTTGGATCAACCCGGCGCTGAGCGATTGCTGGGACGTGGGGACATGCTGTTCCAGGCACCTGATGCTCCTGCGCCTCTGCGAATGCAAGGTGCCTTTGTCTCTGAGACAGAATTGAATCGTTTGATCCGCTACTGGAAGATCGCCGATCTGGATGGTGAGGAAACACAACCCAGCACAGCAACACCGGCAGAGAGTGTCCCCTCGGGGGTTCCGCTCACACAGGTGCCGATGTGGACGGAAGAGTCGGGCGCAGATTCTGATCTGGACCCCATCTTCAGCGAGGCAGTCCAGGTGGTCCGGGAAATGCGCCGGGCTTCCATCTCGCTCTTGCAGCGGCGCCTACGCATAGGCTATACCCGTGCTGCACGCCTTGTGGACCAGCTTGAGGATCAGGGCATCATCGGACCAGCGCAGAGTGGTTCCCAACCGCGTGAGGTTCTCGATTACGGAACCCTCTCTGAACCTGATCTGGACATCTGAACCGGTTCAAAAATTCCCTTCAAGGTTGTTATTGACCCTTAACATTGGATATGTTCATCATCATTGCCACACCCCTTAACTCATGCTATGATTTCGGAAGCTCGACGGACTAATTTACGCCCACAACCACACAAACATGGATGATCGTGGGTGCCCTGGTTCGCCGGCGCAAATCCCACCACCACTCTATGGAGGAGAAAAAGATGCAGAAGAAACTACTAGGCCTACTGACACTGCTCCTGCTTGCCTCACTGGCACTTTCAGCGTGTGCAACGCCGGCAGTCGAAGAGCAAGCAACGGAAGAGCCCATGGAAGAACCCATGGATGAACCCACGCTCTTAGTCTGCCAGGTAAGCGACACAGGCGGTATTGACGACAAGTCATTCAACCAGACTGCCTGGAAGGGTGTCGAGGACGCGGTTGCCGGGCTGGGCGTCGAGGGCAAGTTCCTCGAGTCGCAGCAGCAGACCGACTACGAGATCAACATCAACGCCTTTGTTGAAGAAGGCTGTGATCTAATCGTGACCGTCGGCTTCCTGCTCGGTGATGACACCGCAGCTGGTGCAGAAGCGTACCCGGATCAGAAGTTCACGATCATTGACTACGCCTATGATCCCACCTACGCCAACGTTGTTGGACAGCTCTTCAACGTACAGGATGCTGCGTTCCTGGCTGGCTACGTTTCCGCTGGCGTGAGCGAGACGGGTGTCCTGGGCACGTTCGGCGGCATTCCCATCCCGCCAGTGACCGTCTTCATGGATGGCTTCGTCCTCGGCGCAGCCTACTACAATGAAGTTCACGGCACGGAAGTGACTGTTCTCGGTTGGGATCCTGCCACGCAGGAAGGTCTCTTCACGGGCAACTTCGAGAGCCTCGAAGATGGCCGCAACCTGGGCGAGTCGCTCATGGATGAGGGCGCCGACATCATCATGCCCGTGGCTGGTCCCGTTGGTCTGGGCACCGCCGCAGCCGCTGAAGAGCGTGGTGGCGTCTACATCGTTGGCGTCGACACCGATTGGGCCATCGTGAATGAGCAGTACGCTCCCATCGTGCTCACCTCAGTCCTGAAGAACATGGACATCACCACGTACAACGTGATCGAATCCGTCATCAACGGCACCTTCGAGGGTGGCGTGACGATCGGTACGCTTGACAACGGTGGTGTTGGACTTGCTTCCTACCACGAGCTGGCGGGCATGGTTTCGGCCGAGCTCGCTGCTGAGGTGGACGACGCGGCAGCCAAGCTGATTGCTGGAGAACTTTCCGCCAGTCCGTAAACCGCCTCGATAGCATCTGGAAAGTGATTTGAACGTAACGAGGCTGGTTGAAATACCAGCCTCGTCTCTATTTAATCGATTGTTTCCCTAATTTCCCTCATGGTACAATCAGCGCAAACTTTTAAAACCCCCATCCCTTACAGAACGGCTTCAAGGTGACTATGGAATCAGTTCTTGAGCTTCGCAACGTAACCAAGCGCTTCCCCGGAGTACTCGCAAACGATCATATCGATCTGGACTTGAAACAAGGTGAGATCCACGCCTTGCTGGGTGAGAATGGCGCCGGCAAGACGACCCTGATGAACATCCTCTATGGACTGTACGCGCCGGATGAGGGTGAGGTGATCGTGCGCGGGAAGAAAGTGGATATCCAGAATCCGGGCGACGCCATTGAGGCGGGGATCGGCATGGTGCATCAACATTTCATGCTCATCCCGGTCTTCACCGTCACGGAAAACGTGATGCTGGGCGAGGAGTCACTGCGCTACGGCGATTTCCTCGACCGCGACACAGCAGCTAAGCGCATCATGGAGATCTCTGAAAACTACTCACTTGCGGTAGAACCGGATGTGTGTGTGCGCGATATCCCGGTGGGGGTTCAGCAACGCGTGGAGATCATCAAGCTACTTTATCGTGAAGCAGATATCCTGATCCTGGATGAGCCCACGGCGGTCCTGACCCCACAGGAAGCCGACGAGCTCTTCAAGATCATGCGCTCGCTGGTCGAGCAGGGCAAGTCGATCATCTTCATCACCCACAAGCTACGGGAAGTGTTGGATGTTGCGGATCGCATTACCGTCCTGCGCAGGGGAAAGATCGTCGGCACGACAACCCCTAAAGAAGCGGACAAGAATAAGCTGGCCGAAATGATGGTTGGGCGGGCCGTACAGCTTGGCGTGGACAAGGATCCCGCCAAACCTTCCGGGACGGTGCTGACCGTGGAAGATTTATCGGTGCTGAATGAGCGCCACCAGATCGCCGTCGACAGCATCTCGTTCGAGGTCCGGGCGGGTGAGATCCTGGGTATCGCCGGCGTGCAGGGCAACGGTCAGACCG
Organism: Anaerolineales bacterium; assembly: GCA_041554155.1. Taxonomy (GTDB): domain Bacteria; phylum Chloroflexota; class Anaerolineae; order Anaerolineales; family E44-bin32; genus E44-bin32. The sequence continues at coordinate 15,587 of JBFFMI010000010.1, read as the reverse complement.
AGCTGGTCGAGGCGGTTACCGGGCTGCGCTCCCCACACATGGGGGTGATCACGCTGCTCGAGCAGGATATCACCAACGCCACCCCGAGAACGATCACCGAACTGGGTTCGGCGCATGTTCCCGAGGATCGGCAGCGCGATGGGCTCGTACTGGCCTTCCCGGTAGCAGATAACCTCGTCCTCAACACCTATTACCTGGAGCCCTTTACCAAAGGCGTCGTACTCCAAAGTGAGACCATCCTAGAAACTGCTGTCGACAGGATCGAGGAATACGACATCCGCACCCCGGGTCCGATCACACCGGCCGGATCACTTTCTGGTGGAAACCAACAAAAGGTCATTGTGGCGCGCGAGTTTTCAAGACCCATCAAGCTGCTTGTGGCCTCTCAGCCCACGCGCGGTCTGGACGTCGGCTCGATTGAGTACATCCATAAGTGCATCGTGGAAAAGCGCGATGAGGGGACGGCGGTCCTGCTCGCCTCGCCTGAGCTTGATGAAATTATGGAACTATCCGACCGCATCGCCGTCATGTATCGCGGCGAGATCGTAGCCATCGTCGATCGTGAGGATGCTACGAAAGAGCAAATCGGTTTGCTCATGGCGGGAATTGAACCGGAGAAAGCGAAACCCAAGGGCAAGAAGAAGACGCCGAAGAAGAAGTCGTCCAAATAGCGAGGGTTTTCCATTGAGCGAAGAAGAGAAGAAGAAGCCAGAGGCAGGCAAAGTCCTGCTCGAAGAGTTGACCAGGGGCCCCGATAAGCGGGCTTCCATTTGGCGACGGGCCTGGCAAACCCTATCGATCCCCCTCTTGGCGATCATCAGCGGCCTGATACTGGGCGCGATCTTGATCATCGCCAGCTCCCAGGAGCTCTACAGCCTGTTGTCGCCCTCACCGTGGGAGGCGATCAAAGCCGGGTGGATGGAAGTGCGGGTATCCTATGGGGCCTTGTTCAGCGGTTCGATCGGGGATCCGGCCAGGATCATCGCCGCCTTACAAAGTGGTGATGATCTCGAGATCCGGCGCGCTTTTAATCCCATCCTTGAGAGTCTCACCGCCAGCACGCCCTTCATTTTTGGTGCGCTGGCTGTGGCCCTGGGGTTCCGCACAGGCCTGTTCAACATCGGCGCCGAGGGCCAGCTGTTCGTCGGAGCTATTTGCTCGGCATTTGTTGGGTACTCGATCACAGGGCTGCCAGCGATCATCCACATCCCACTCGCTCTGGGAGCCGGCGCCCTGGGAGGCGCACTCTGGGGGTTTATCCCCGGGTGGCTGAAGGCCAAGACCGGTGGCCATGAGGTGATTAACACCATCATGTTGAATTACATTGCGATCCGGTTATCCGATTGGTTGCTAACCGGCCCCATGCAGCGGCCTGATTCCTTCAACCCGATCAGCCCGACGATCGCCGATAGTGCCAAGTTACCCAAGTTCTTTGCTGATCCGATTCGATTTCACCTTGGCTTCTTCATTGCTCTTGGTGTGGCCTGGTTGGTCTACTGGTTCCTTTTCAAAACCAGATGGGGTTTCGATCTTCGCTCCGTGGGCTCCAACCCGCACGCCGCGCGCTACGCCGGGATGAACATCGTTGCCAGTACAGTGCTGGCGATGTCCTTGTCAGGTGCGCTGGCAGGCCTGGCGGGCACGAATGAAGTTTTGGGGCTGAATCACAACCTGGCCCAGGCCTTTTCTGCAGGCTATGGGTTCGACAGTATCGCTCTGGCGCTCTTGGGGAGGAGTCATCCAGCTGGAGTGGTATTGGCTTCCTTATTGTTTGGGACCCTGCGGACCGGTGCCCTCCGTATGCAAGTTGCCGCACAGATCCCAATCGACATCATCACTGTGATACAGGCATTCATCCTGGCATTCATCGCCGCCCCCGCCATCATCCGCACAATCTATCGCTTGCGCGACCCGGATATCGAGGAAGAGGCGGTCACGATCCGCGGCTGGGGAGGTGACTAACAATGACGACCACAGTCATTGAACGCAAAGAAGTCGAACTAATCTCACCGACCCGTAAGCGGGTGATGGGGATTGTATTCCTGCTCTTTGGCGCAGCGATTTGGTTGTTGTTCAGCCGCACCGTCGAAGCGGGATCGACCACGAGTTTTGGCCTCGTTCCCGGCGGTTTTGAGTCGAATTTACCGGATTGGATCCTGCCAGCGCCGGTTACACTGAACGTTTTGGCGTTTGCTTCCGTCTTCCTCGGGGGTTATCAGGTCATACGAGGTTTCGGTCGCCGCACGAACACGGTGCTGGGCCTCGTTGCTGGTTTCTTCGTTTTCGGCTTCCTCACCTGGGCGGCGGCTGGGAAGTCGATGAACTTGGCCGGGCTACTCAACACGACTCTGAACAAGGCTGTACCGCTTACCCTGGGTGCGATGTCGGGTGTACTTTGTGAGCGAGCTGGTGTGGTGAACATTGCCATTGAAGGTATGATGCTTGCCGCCGCAATGCTTGCCTCACTTGTTGGAAGCACCACCGGAAGCTTATGGTTGGGATTGTTGGCCGGGATATTGACGGGAGTGCTACTGGCACTGGTTCACGCAATCTTGTCGATTAAGTATGTGACCGATCAAATCATCTCAGGCGTCGTAATCAACATCTTCGCCGGCGGCATCACGGCGTTCGTCTCAGCGAAATTCCTGCAGCCGAACGCTGCGCTAAATGACCCTGGAATATTCCAGCCGATCGAAATTCCCCTATTGGTAAAGATCCCTGTGATCGGGCCGATCTTCTTCGCCAACAACTTGTTCATCTATGCCATGTTCATCTTTATGATCGCGCTGCACATCGGCTTGTTCTATACCCGGTGGGGTTTGCGGCTGCGTTCTGTGGGTGAGCATCCGAAAGCCGCCGATACACTTGGGATCAACGTTTTCCGGACGCGCTATATGGCCGTTCTTCTAGGTGGAGCCATGGCAGGCTTTGCCGGCGCCTATTTCACGATTGGATCCGTCGGGCGCTTTGATGAGTTCATGACCGCCGGTCGAGGCTTCATTTCACTGGCAGCCATGATCTTTGGCAACTGGACACCCTTCGGGTCCTTCGGTGCGGGGCTGCTCTTTGGGTTTGCCGACTCGCTTGCTTCGAAACTGGCCATCCTGGGGGTCCAGATTCCCTCAGAATTCCTGCTGATGACGCCATACATTGTCACGATGATCGTTCTAGCAGGTGTCGTCGGACGGGGGCAGATGCCAGCGGCGGATGGTCAACCGTACGAAAAGGAATAACTCGCGAGAAACCTCAACAGGTAAACCATCGTAGGGGCAGGATCATCCTGCCCCTGTAGTATTAACGACGACCTGATCAAGAAGTTGTATTTCCGACGACTGGCTGGTGCAAGTCCGGTTGCAGAGCCGAGGATGGAAAATCGGGGAGAAATGAAACTCGGCATTTGATCAGGGTCTCAAGCCCTATCCATTGGCTTGAGGTGAAGTGGCGGGTTATGTGTGTCAGGCGCGCTGGCCCAGGCTGCGCAAAAGCGAGAGCGGCAGTGTACGAACATCTTTCAGACCGAGCATGAATGCCGTGGTTAGGTAGACCACCAAACCGAGAAGCCCTCCACCAAGGAAGAGCAGCAGTCGCCCAGGTTCCAGGATCCGGGCGAAAAGCAGGATCGCCCCGGCCATAGCGGCGGAAGCCAGCAGTGCGCGTCCGGCATCCATAGCGATCTGCCGTGCATTGATGCCCTTCCAGCGAAAATGCAGGATCGTCAAACCGATCAGTGCTTCGATCCCTACGGCGATCCCATTGGCCAGCGCCAGCCCACCATGCTCGAGTCCTCCCCGCAGGATGGGCCGGGAGAGCATTATAGCCAAGCCGATATTCAGCGTTGTGGTGAAGAAGGAGACCAGGAGGGGCGTAAGTGTGTCCTTCTGTGCTGCAAATGCCCTCACGACAACCTCCAACACGGATTGGCTGATCAGAGCAACGACATAGAACTGCAACGCAAAATACACCAGGTTGGTGCTTTCTGCGGTGAACTCCCCCCCTTCGAAAAGCAGGCCGATGACCGGACGGCCCAGCACGATCAAAGCTACACCAGCCGGGAGCGCTAAAGTGAGGATGGCGCGCAGTGCACCGCTGAGAGCACCTCGCTGAGCATCGACATCTTTATCTGCAGCAAGAAGCGCCATCGTGGGGAAGACCGCAATCCCGATGGCCGTGCCGATTAAAGTCCAGGGTGTATTCATCAGTTGAAAGGCGTAGCGTAGTGCAGATACGCGGCCTTCACCCAGGCCTGAGCCAAGATTGGCGTTGATCCAATCGATACTAGCGCGTGCCATCAAGAGGTCCAGAACCCGTGGTGCCATCAGGACCGCCACCTGTCGCAAGGTGGGATCACCCCATTGGAGCAAGGGGCGCCACTTCACCTTGAAATACACCAGACCGGGCACCTGGATTAACAAGTGAAGAAATGCCCCAAGGCAAGCTCCCCACGCTAGACTGAAAATGCCCAGGCGAGGCCCGAGCAGCACGGCACCGGTAATAATCCCGAGGCTGTACATTGAGGGAGCGAGGGCGGGAAGCAGAAAATGTTGGTGGGCGTGAAGCGTGCCGGAAAGGATGCTGCTGATTGCGAAGATCAGCGTTGAAAACAGGAGCACCCGCATGAGATCACTGGTGAGTGCCTGGATTGGCACAGGGAAATTAGGGGCGATGCCCCAGCGAGCCGATATCAACGTGGGGGCAAAGATACCAGCCACCAATCCTATCGCGGCCGTCAGAATAAAGATCGTATTGACTACCTGACTGAATAGCCGCTGGGAGGCTGAGGGGTCGCGCCTGCGCAACTCCGAGTACATGGGGATGAAGGCGAAAGCCAGCGCCCCCCCGGCGAGCATGGTGAAGAGTAGCTCCGGGATACCATTTGCAGCTGTAAATGCATCTAATTCGGCAGAGGTGCCAAAACGGTTGGCAATGACCCGTTGGCGGATAAGACCAAGAATGAGTGAAGCGCCCAGACCCAACATGACCACCAGAGTTGATCGGGCAACCGCAACACCGCGTTGGGGCGCTGCAGGCTTCAGAGGTTCGTTTCGGGTTATGAGGTTACCCCCAGTCGCCGTAGTTGGGAAAGCGCCGGTTCCCAATCAGGGTGCCATTTGAGCGCCTTCTCAAGATCGACAATGGCACCCGACACATCGCCCAATCCTTCTTTCGCTAACGCACGCCAGTAGAAACTTTCCTCTACGGCGGGCTCACTCATGTTCTCAATTGTGAAGTCGGCCAGAGCGATGACATCATAGTATCGCCCGGTGTAATAGTAGGCAAAATAAGGTCCGGTTTGGTACCACATCATACGCCAGGGGCGGCGATCGGGATCATTAATTGCCATCTGAGCGTCAATTTTAAACGCCTCATCGTAAGCTAATGCGGCGCCGCCATAATCCTGCAAACGCATCAGAGATGTGCCGCGGTTAAACCAGGCAAAGAAGAGGTCACGATTGGTAAATTGGTAGATTTCGGTAGAAGCAGTGTCTGCTGCGACCTCCCAGCTTTCCGTCTCATCAGCCAGCGGGCCCAACAATTCCAATACCTCTGCTTCGCGCTCCGGGGGGTAAATCACAATAAAGGTGTAATTGAAGTGGCGCCAATAGCTCACCAGATCGCTGTAGCTGAGTAGCAGGTCAGGCATGATGTAGGAGTCTTGGACCGTAACCCGCTGGAGCGTATCGTCAAAACCGGTGACCACCTCATAATGCCCCATCCACCCCTCAAACCCTGGTCCTTCAAAACCTTTTTCAACTATGACCGGGAATCCAGCTGCGATGAAGCTTTTGAGTCGTTCCAGGTCGCCGCCAGAGCGAACGATGGCGTTCAAGCTTGTGCCATCATCTACGAACGATTCCAACTCATAGGGCATGACGTTCTTATCGCGCGGATTTGGTTTAACCCATTCGGCTATCGGGCGCTGGTTCCCTTCCCATCCCCAATAGGACAACGCCATAGATAGATTGGCTGGGCCACAATTATTCCACTTCTGGTACTCATGTCTGATCCCGCTCAAGTAGACCACCTCAGGGAGTGGTGTGGGTTCAGTCGTCGGTGTCGGGGAGGGTGCGGGGGTGGCGGTCGGCCCGGAGGTTGGGCGTGGAGGAGCGGTCGGTGTGTGGGCTTCCATCGTTCGCTGAACCATAGCGGCTACTGTGGGGTTGGGTGTAAAGGCAGCCTCTCCGGGCGGAGAAAGTGCATATTTGATCGAAGCCTGGAGTTGGGAGATGCGCCAACCAAAGGTCTCCTGAAATACCGGCAGATTGAAGATAAACGTCCCTGCAGCAAGGAGCACCACGGCAGCTCCGATTACAAGGATAGGGCGTGAGGGTCTTTTTTGAAGCATGGCGGGATTATATCCCAAGCAGATAAGTGTTGATGCGCTGATTTATCAACGATAGAGCAGCTGATCCCGCTCCGGTCCCACAGAGACCATCTTAATCGGGACATTTGCGGCGGATTCGATGGTTTCGAGATAGTCACGTGCTGGCAGGGGAAGATCACGCCACTCACGAGCACGCGAGATGACCTCAGCCCAGGCTGATTGCTCTTCCATGACCGGTTCACAAGACTCCAGAGAGGATAAGCCATCGCTGAGATCTTCCCACTCGCTCCCGTTGCGCTTGTATGCAACGCAGAGCATGAGCAGCGGTAAGCCGGACAGAATATCCAGCTTGGTGATGGCAAGCTCTGTGAATCCATTGATACGGTGAGCGTAGCGCAATAAGACAAGATCGAGCCAGCCACAGCGGCGTGGGCGACCGGTCGTCGTACCAAACTCATCCCAGGGATTCGCTCCACTACCACGCAGGCGTTCGGCCAACTCATCATGCAGCTCAGTAGGAAAAGGCCCTGCCCCAACCCGTGTTTGGAATGCCTTGGTAACGCCGATAATGCGGTCGAGGTATTGGGGACCGATGCCCAGTCCCAGAAGAGCGCCTGCGGTTGTAGGATGTGAGCTTGTGACATAGGGATAAGTGCCATGATCGAGGTCAAGCAAGGTGCCCTGCGCGCCTTCACCTACAACACGTTGTCCCTGGCGCAGGGCTTGATCCAATACCTGCCCGGTGTCAGCCAGGTACGGCGCGAGGAATTCCGCCTGGGATTGCAGCGTCTCTATGGCATGTTGAATATCGAGCCCATCCTGTTCATAGATACGCTCCAACATGCGGTTCGACGCCTCGAGATGCTGTCGGAAGCGAGGGATGTTTTCCTGCACGGAAAGCAAGGCTTCCAGGCGCAAACCTTGGCGAGCCGCCTTATGTGTATACGATGGTCCGATCCCGCGTTTGGTTGTACCCAGCCTGGCCGATCCACGCGCGCCTTCCTCAGCAGCATCAAGGGCAAGATGCCCGGGTGTGATCATATGAGCGCTTGGGGAAATAAGCAGGCGACCGGGGTTGATATCGACACCTGCAGCCTGGAGTTCCTTGATTTCTGCGATGAGGGTCGTAGGATTGACAACCATACCCGATCCCATCACACAAAGGCTATGTTCATGGATGATGCCCGAAGGGATCAGGTGGAGTTGATAGCGGCGCTCTGCGACTGTTACTGTATGCCCGGCGTTATCGCCCCCGCTGAAGCGGGCAACAATTTTCGCCTGCCGCGCCAGGGAGTCGGTAATGCGGCCTTTCCCCTCGTCACCCCATTGCGAGCCGAGAACGAGATCCAGCGGCATGTCGACCTCCAGCGCGAGTATAGCATACAGACTAGGTGGTCAACGCCACTATACCGGGCAGGCTACCTTAGCGTTGACGATGGCGCTATAATCAAATTTACGAGAGGCACTTTAATGCGGGTATCTCAAATGCAGTGGGCGGCAATTCTATGCTGTGGACTGGCGCTTCTGATCAGCAGTGGTCTGATTGGCGTTGAGGCCGGTACTGCTCCCATTGGACGTTTACAACCCACTCCATTCCCCACACCAACCCCAGGCCCCGATGGCCGCATTATTTATCTGGTACAGGAAGGGGATTCGCTGTGGCGCATCGCGGCAATTGCGGGTTTGAGTCTGGAAGAGTTGATGGCGATGAACGGGATCCAGCCCGGTGATTTTATATCGCCAGGCATGGAGCTCGAGATCGGGATTGGGGGCCCTGCCCAGCCCACGGCCGCGCAACCTGGCGCACAGCCTACTGATGCTTTGCCCTCGCCAACACCGACACCCCTGATTGGTACAGCCGAGATCTGTGCGCTTCTGTTTCAAGATGAAAACGGGAACGGCCGGCTGGAAGAAAGCGAACTCGCGCTTGCGGGTGGCCAGATCAGCGTGGTCGATATTACAGGTAATGTCACGGGAGAATACACAACCGAAGCGCTACTGGATCAGGAGGACCTCATCGGTTTCTGTTTTACCGGCCTTGAGAGTGGTGATTACAATGTCAGCGCCGCCGTTCCTCCGGGTTTTAATGCAACCACGAGCCTTAATGCCCCAGTGGCAGTCCAACCCGGCGATATCAAATACCTGCAATTTGGCGCCCAACCTAGCTCGGCCTTGCTCGATGCTGATGGTCCTGACGGCGGGGGACGTTCGAGTTTGTTGGGTCTGGTCGGGCTGTTGCTTTTAGTAGGTGCTGGTGGGCTGGGCTACTATGCCACGCGCCTCTCCAATTCCCGGCCACGTTCGTTGCGCTGATGAAATTGTAACCAGCAATCATCATCCCTTATCTGGTGAGCTAAAGCATGTTCCAACGAAGAAGTCGCTCCCTCAAACAAGCGATTGATCAAGCCGGAGATTCTGAATTACGAGAGCTCCAACTTGATTTGCAAGAACGTCAGGAGCGGATCGCGCAATTAGAGTTTGAAATCTCCGACACGAATGCTGAGCTTGGCCGATTTGAACACGAGTATGATTTGCGGGTCGGTGTCCTTGAGCGCCAGGCACGTGACCTGGAAGCTGATCTGGAGCAGGCCCGTTTTAAGGCTGCCAGGCGAGCGCAGTGGGGCGATCGGGCGGATTCGCCCGATATGCATGTTGATGTTATTGAACAGTTCAGGCGAACATGGACACCGAAGGATAAGCCCCCCACCCCGCCTCCGGAAGAACCGGTGACGGAGGCAACCAAGGCTGAGCTGAAAACTTTATTTCGTGCCCTGGCGAAGCGATTTCACCCGGATCTGGTAACGGATCCAGAGGCAAAGCGCTGGCGGCATATGCATCCATGGACCTGCAAGCACTTAAGCAACTCACGACCAAAGAAGAGCGCCCAGAGGCGCCGGTCCAAAAAAGTAGAGAGCAGATCCTGGCAGATCTGCGCACTGAGGTTCGGCGTCTCGATGGCGTCATTCGGACGCTCGAGCGAAACCTGCACGAGTTGATCAACTCCTACACCGTGAAACTCATGCTAGAGGTCACGATCGCAACTCAGCAGGGACGTGACTTGCTGGAAGAGATGGCTTTAGAGCTGAGAAACAAGATCGCTACTATGGAAGCAGAGCTAGCCAGTCTGACTTGATGGATAGTAGTTTGCTGTGTAGCAAAACAGGGGCGGTATACCGCCCCTGCCGGATTTAAAGTAAGTACACACTCCAGGGATTTAGTCTGCCTTGGCCATCTCACGTAGTACGGTGTGCAGGATCCCGCCGTTGCGGTAGTACGTAATCTCGATCGGTGTGTCGATGCGGACTTTTACGGCGAATCGATGGGAAGTTCCATCCGTTCTGGTTGCTTCGATCTCGATCTGCTCACCGATCCCAATGTCATCTGATAGACCGATGGTGGTGAAACTCTCCTCCCCGGTAAGCCCAAGGGATGCTGCATTTTCGCCTGCTAAGAATTCGAGCGGGAGGACTCCCATCCCGACCAGGTTGGAGCGGTGGATTCGTTCAAATGATTCTGCGATGACGGCCCTTACCCCCAGAAGAAGCGTGCCCTTCGCTGCCCAGTCACGTGACGAACCGGTGCCATATTCCTTGCCTGCCAGTACGAGAAGCGGGATCCCCGCGTTTTTATATTCCTGTGCTGCGGCATAAATCGAGGTCTGTGCATCGCTCAGGAAGGAGCGGGTGATACCACCCTCTGTGCCCGGGACAAGCATGTTCTTCAACCGGATGTTGCCGAACGTGCCCCGGGTCATGACGCGATCGTTTCCGCGGCGGGAGCCAAAAGAATTAAAATCGCGTGGCTTGACATCATGCTCGATCAAGAAGGCTCCCGCAGGTCCATCCGCCGGGATGGCGCCAGCGGGGGAGATGTGGTCAGTGGTAACCGAGTCACCGAGCAGTGCCAGGACTCGAGCGGATTTGATCTCAGAAATTGGCTGTGGATCCGGGGAGAGATCCATGAAGAAGGGCGGTTCCTGGATATAGGTTGATTCAGGATCCCATTCGTAGAGGTCGCCCCCACTCACAGGTATGGCATTCCAGATCTCATTGCCCGTGAACACCTCAGCGTAGCGCTCGAGAAACATCTCGGGTTTGACAGATTCTTCAACCAGTTGATTGATTTCGGCTCCACTTGGCCAGATATCCTTCAAGTAAACCGGATTGTTTTCTTGATCGTACCCAATGGGTTCCGTTATCAAATCAATATCCATTGTCCCAGCAAGTGCATAGGCTACGACGAGAGGGGGTGAGGCAAGGTAATTTGCCCGGACATGAGGGTTGATGCGCCCTTCAAAGTTGCGATTCCCCGAGAGAACTGCGGCGGCGACGAGGCTCTTCTCAGCAATTGCTTTTATCACTTCGCCCGGAAGTGGGCCGCTATTTCCAATGCAAGTTGTACAACCGTACCCAATGACGTCGAAACCGAGTTGAGCAAGGGGCTCGATGAGATCCGCGTCTTCGAGATAATCTGATACGACGCGTGAGCCTGGTGCCAGGCTTGTTTTTACAAAGGGCTTCACGCTCAAGCCGCGTTCCAGTGCCTTTTTTGCAAGCAACCCTGCTCCGATCATCACGGATGGATTGGATGTGTTGGTGCAGGAGGTGATCGCGGCAATCACCACCAGGCCATGTGACACTTCAACTTCGCTGCCGTTATTGCGAATTCTGGCTTTTGTTGCGATCGCTTCAACAGACTTTTCATACCCGCCCTCTAGAACAGGCTTTGAAAGGACCTCCCGGAAAGATGCTTTCATCTCTGCCAGGGGGACCCTGTCTTGTGGACGCTTGGGTCCGGCCATGCTGGTTAGAACTTGACTCATATTGAGTTCGATCAAATCACTGTATTCAGGTGTCTGGCTGGATGGCAAGCGGAATAGGCCCTGTTCCTTGCAATAGCGCTCTACAAGATCGATCAATGATGCATCACGTCCCGATAGCTTCATGTAGCGCAGTGTTTCATCGTCAACCGGGAAGTAGCCAGCGGTTGCGCCATACTCAGGCGCCATGTTGGCGATCGTGGCCCGATCGGGCAGGCTGAGTTGATCCAGGCCAGGACCAAAGAACTCGACCAGTTTTCCAACTACGCCGTGCTTGCGCAGGATTTGAGTTACCGTGAGGACAAGATCGGTGGCGGTGGTCCCCTCGGGGAGCTCACCTGTCAATTTGAACCCGACGACTTCGGGTGTGGTCATCACCAGGGGTTGCCCCAGCATAACGGCTTCAGCTTCGATACCGCCGACTCCCCAGCCGAGGACGCCCAGACCGTTAATCATCGTGGTGTGAGAGTCGGTGCCAACAAGGGTGTCGGGCAGGGCGATCTGTTGATGGTCACGTGTGCGTGTGGAAACTACACTGGCCAGATATTCAAGATTCACTTGATGAACGATTCCGGTGGCAGGTGGTACGACACGAAATTGCTCAAAGGCTTCCTGCCCCCATCGCAAGAAAGTGTAACGTTCGTGATTGCGCTGAAATTCGATCTCAGCATTCCTTTGCAGAGCCTCGGGTGAGGCAAAAAAATCAACTTGCACCGAGTGGTCGATCACGAGATCAACCGGAACCTGTGGGTTAATTTTTGCAGGATCCCCGCCCATACGCGCAAGAGCAGAACGCATCGCTGCCAGATCCACAACGGCGGGAACGCCGGTGAAGTCTTGCATGAGCACACGGGCAGGCAAGAAGGGGATGTTTGCAAGGGACGAAACCCCGGGTTTCCAGGCTGCGAGGGCATGGACATCGTCTATGGTTATTTCGCGACCATTAACCTGACGCAGAACCGATTCCAGTAAGATGCGAATCGTGAAAGGCAAGCGCTCTACCGGAGCTAGTCCTTGCGCTTCGAGCGCCTGCAGGCTCCAGTATGTGAACTCGCCATCTTTGGTCTTGAGCTTTTTCTGTGTACTGAGTGGATCCACCATCATAGATACTGTGCTCCTATTTGCGAGAAATGAGCGTTGCACCCCCTCAGTATAATCGAATCGACCCTGCCGAGATGTCCTTCTACTCCGATCCCCTAAAAGTGGGATCGAGATTTTGATGCTCTTGCGCTAAGATGCATGATTAACCATGCGCATTCATCAAAGTTTTCATTAGGTGGAAGCGTGGCCTGTTTCTTGGAACAGGTGGAAGTGGATGTGCCCGAGAAACGCCCTGCTTTTGTAAAGGTTGAGCGGACGTTTATAGTGGCAGGTTGATCATCCAGCAACGAGGCATCGATGGCATTGGACCCTGATCAGATAACAATCGCCGAAACCCATGCAGGTATCCTGTCGACCCTGCGCGGATTGATGCTGCACGAAAAGGAACTGACCGCCCTGGGGCAGGCAGCTTGCGAGCTCCTGGCCGATTCACTCGATTACTGCGCTGTGTGGCTGGCGCGCATCGAAGAGCACGACCGACGGGCTCAAATCATCGGGTTGGCCGGGACACGAACCGATCTACAAGAGGTCATCCTCCCCCAGGATGCTGAAGCGCGGCCCGCTGATCCTTCAAACGGCTCGATCGTAGTGGCCTCGCGCAAAATATCAACCAATTCCTCAGAAACGTTTCATTATGAACATGCATGTATGCCGCTTTCTCACAATGGGGTCGTTATTGGTGAGCTGCACGCTTGTCTTGACGGGCAGCGAGCATACCCCACAGCGGATATGAAATTATTAACGGTTGCAGCAGCCGATATTGCCGCCGGGATCACGCGCATACAACTCGATCAGCATCGAAACAAACTGGTTAAAGAAGTCGGAAGCATACGTGATATTGGGGTAGCGATGATCTCCGGTCGTGAGGTGCAAGACCTGTTTGCGATGTTGGTGGAGCAAGTGACGCACTTGTTACAAGGACAGTCGGGGGGACTGTACATTTGTGAACCTGATCAACGCCAGGTTCGCTGTGTCGTAAGCTATCAAACCGATCGCGATTATGCCGGTGTTGTGATGCCGTATGGAAAGGGTGCTGCAGGTGTGGTAGCTGAAACAGGTGAGCCGCTGATGATCTCGGATTATGGTCAGTGGGAGCACAGATCAACCCAGTTCTCCTCGGAAGATTTCCATGCGATCATGAGCGCCCCAATACGATGGCAGGGGGAAGTGACAGGGGTCATTCATGTGATGCGTGACTGCAACGATCCCCCCTTTACCATGGACGATCTTGAGCTCCTGCGGTTGTATGCCAATCAAGCTGCAGTAGTTTTAGAGAATGCCCGCCTCCTGAACGCGATCAAGAAACGGGTTCATCAACTAGATCAACTAACCGATATAAGCCAGGCTGCTGCTCTGGCTGGAGACCTGGACGAATTACTGGAAGGTTTTATCCAGAAAATCGCTCGCATGATGGGCGCAGATCGATATGCTTTGTACCAGCTAGACCCCGATACAGGGAAAGCGAGCTTAAGGCTCAACAAGCCCTATTCAGAGGGGTCGGGCTTGTCTGAAATCCAATTCGGGACAAGCTCGATACTGCAGGAATCGATCGTAGCTGGCCACCCGGTAGTTACCCTGCGTTCCAATCGTTCCCCGCAATTCCCGCAGGAAATTGGTGATGTGTGGGATGTGCAGGCCCTGCTCGCCGCCCCCTTGTCAGACGGGAACAGCTGGCAAGGAGTTGCGCTGCTCGGGTACTGTGATCAGACCATCCCCGACTCCGAGGAGCTCGAGTTGCTCGAGCAGGCCACTGCCCAGGCTGCGCTGACGATTGCCAAAATGAGCGCGCTGGAGACAGAACGTAAAAGAACAATGGCCTTGGAGGGGTTGCGAGAGGCAAGTTTAAGCCTGACATCAAAACTTGAGAAAAGCGCTGTGCTTGACTCGATCCTGTTGAATGCATTGGCGATGGTGGCAGCGGACGATGCCCATCTATTCCTTTATGACGAGAATCGTCTGAAGTTTGGTGCGGCTAAATGGGCCAAGGATTCAGAGAGTCAACCGTATGCGGCACCTCGGGATGATGGGATCACGATGAATGTCGCTCGGACAGGCAAGGCAATTGTCATCCCCGATGTCTCAAACCACCCACTTTTCCCGGGCGATCATTGGGGCGGCGCGATTGTGGGGCTTCCACTGAAAGTGCGCGACAAGGTGGTAGGCGTGATGAATGTTGCCTTCCTCCAACCCCACCGTTTCGATGAGGCTGAACTTGTTGCCTTAGAGTTGCTTGCGGATCAAGCTGCGGTGATGATTCAGAACGCCACCTTATTTGAAAACGTCGATAAGGAACGTCGGTTTGTCCAGTTGATCTATGATGTCGCCCAGGAGCTGGTTAACTCACTCAGCCAGGATGAGATCCTGCAACGTGCCGTGTCTCTAACGGCAGCACACCTGAACGCCCACTCGTGTGAAGCTTTCATCCTCGATCAGAATTCGCGACAGTTGGTTCCGCATGCATCGGCTCGCGATGACAATATTGAACTGGAACAGTTGCAGGAGAAACTCACGCTCGAGATCGGCAAAGGGTTAGTGGGATGGGTGGCTCAGGCGGGACAGCCCGTAATGATCGGCAATGTTACGGAAGACAAACGCTGGGCTACTGTCGAAGGGGTGGATGATAAGGTGAGGTCGGCGATCTGTGCCCCATTGATCGCTGGAGGGGAAAGGCTTGGCGTTATGGGGGTTTACCATGCGCAGGAAGATGCCTTCACACTCGAGCATCTTGATCTGCTGGTTGCAATCTCCCGCCAGGTGAGTGTGGCGGTGTCCAATGCCCAGAGTTATAGCCAGGTCGATCGGCGCTTGACAGAGATGACAGTTGTGCGTCAGGTGGTGCAGGTGGTTAACCGACGCCTGGAAATGCAATCTCTCCTGGACGAGGTCGTTCATCAGGTGGGAGCAGTCCTGGGATATCCGGTCGTAGAGGTATATCTTGTAGAAGAACGCTACCTGGTTCTTGGGGCTTCTTATGGTGGCCCCTTTGATCCGGATACGCGCTACCACATGAGTGAGGGTATTCTGGGTCGCGTCGTCCGAACGAATCGCGCCGCGTTTGTCCCCGATGTTTCCAAAGACCCGGATTATATCCAGGGATATCCTGATACGACGTGCGAGATCGCAGTTCCCCTAAGGATTGAGGGCGTTGTTATCGGGGTGCTCAACGTCGAGTCGCCAAAGGCTGGTGACCTTTCGGAAGAGGATAGTCGCTTATTGATACTCCTGGCCGACCAATTGGCTGTGGCGGTTGAAAATGCGGCATTGTATGAACGGGTGCGATCGCATGCCGAATCACTGGAGAGCGTTGTCGCAAAACGGACCTCCGAGCTTGCCGATGCACTGATT
>JBFFMI010000009.1:0-29918 GCA_041554155.1 Anaerolineales bacterium | reverse complement strand
GCTGCTCAGCCCAGCGGAAGAAGGGTGCCTTGATCACACCCGTATCAATGATCACGGCCTCCGGTTTTGTCTTCTGGCCGAGACTCTCGAGGTAGGACTCCGTTTCGTGATGGGGTAAAGAAAATACAATCAGATCTGCGCTTTCAATTGCCTGCCGGGGGTGAGCAACCAGACGATCGACTGCGTTGGCAGATTTGGCGGCTTTTGCTTTCTTTTTTTGGGGATCAAAGCCCAGGCGCAGCACCTCGCCCTCGGCACGCCCCAGAGCAAGAGCAAATGTTGTGCCGACCTGATCCAACCCAATAAGCAGGACTTTACTCGTCATGATCTCACCTCAATTTTCGCTATCGACCCGTTGTAATTCCCAGAGCATTTGGTCAACCGTTGAACGGGGTTCGGATGCAGTAGGTTCTTGATGACGGCGGATGAGTTCAACCACGCGCGGGGACGCGCCTTGCGAAGCAGCCAACTCGGCCCCCCAGCGAGGGTGTTGGAAAGCGATGGAGAAGGGCCGCCGCCATCCCGTGGGCTCAGACTTGCCCCATTGTAGTACCTTTCGGGGAAAGAACTGGTTCGCAAGGACGACGATGATACGGTCCAGAATGGATGGTCGGTGGACGGACTTCCCAATATCATGCAGTAATGCCGCAGCGAGAAGATCTTGATCTGTCAGGCCTTTGTCTTGCAGTATGGCATAAACACGTAAGGCGTGTGCCTGATCAGGGGGCAACATGCGTAAAAACAACGCAGCCAATTCACCATCGAGAACTTGAGACGCACGCTCCCATTCGGCTGCATCAGGTTTTGCAGTTAGTACGTGGAAGAATTGTTGGACTCGGTAGATCAAGCCCATGTTTAGAACACGAGCAACCTGAGGACTCCTGAGGCCGGTGTGGCAATCACAAATCCCAGGATGTCCAGACCACCAAAATTGCCGAGCAGGATCAAGCCCATGAGGATGTACATGCCATAAGGGCGTAGGCGGTATAAGAAGTCCTGTCCATTCGGAGGTAGAAAATATTCCGCAACTTTTTCGCCATCAAGGGGGAAAATTGGGATTAAATTGAAGAATAGCAGGATTAGGTTGATCCAGATAAATTCCAAGAAGAGTAAACTGAGAAAGGAACCCGAGAAGCTGGGTGACAAAAGGCCAGCCCGGAAGGGAATCGCGGCCAGGATCGCAAGGAGCAAATTCGAAAAAGGCCCGGCTACGGCCACAAGCATCATACCCGCCGGTGTCCGCCGGCGTAAGGCATAAGGATTTACGAGCACCGGTTTGGCCCAGCCAAACCCCGCGATGAGCAGCATGATGGATCCAAGCGGATCGAGATGCGACAATGGGTTTAAGGTCAGGCGACCCTGTAATCGTGGGGTATCATCGCCCAATTGATCAGCAGTCCAAGCATGCGCGAATTCGTGCACGCTAAATGCGATCACCAGGACGATGATTCGTGAGATTAATCGCTCGACGGAAAGGCCAAACATAATGAGAAATTATATCACCAGGCCCGATGGTATAATCCGCGCTCCCGGCAGAATCAGACACCTACAGTCGCATAATAGACTGGATTTAACAGCGCCAGTATGAGGGAAACACATGCTTCCCGATCTTGAAATAGATGATCTGCTCCGGCTACGCAAACCCCACCCCTGTGGCAGTACAGACTGGGTGGTGGTGCGTATTGGCGCAGATATTGGATTAAAGTGTCTTGGATGCGGGCGCCGGATCTTGCTTCCTCGCAGAGAAGTTGTGCGTAGAATGAAAACGCGTCTTCCACGGGGTGAGGACGACGCGCCTTGAATACCTTTTCTGTTGGGAGATCCTGCCTTTCCTGACTACCTGATCGATACCTAGATATTGCTGACGACAGTGCTGAACATGTTCCCTACACCTGAACCAAACAATGCCAGCATAACGATCACGAGGATCGCTACCAGGATGATAATAAAGGCATACTCTACCAACCCCTGACCTTTCGGGGATGCCTTGAACATGAATGCCTCCAAATAAAAAGACGGATAAGCCGTTTAATAAAACCGCTCAATAAATGCAGGATAAGTATAAGAATTTCAGTTTTTCGTGCCAATAGGCCGCAGGTCCAGCAGGATCAGGCAATCTGAATTTCCAGCTGGTTATCGCAATATTAAGGAGCAAGTATGCATAAGCTGATGGTGGTTTTTCGATCATCAGATGATTCGTTGAGACTTGAAACGCAGTGGAGCACTGAGTTTGTAGCACGGGCAGAGCGTATGCCCGGATTGCGGCGCGTGAGCGTGAGTCGCGTCGTCGGCGGACCTGGAGGAGCAACCGACATCAAACTTCTACATGAACTTTATTTTGATGATCTGGAGGCGCTGCAAGTGGCGCTTGCATCGGAACAAGGTCAGGAAGCAGGGCGGGCGCTCATTGCATTTGCTGGAGAGGACGTGAGCATCTATTTCGCACAACACCTCGAAGAGGATCGCGCTGAGGAATAATGGTTAGATCAGCCTTTCTGTTTTCTACGGGTTGGTGCTTGCCAGCATGATGCAACGGACAGGTGCCGACCTCAGAGCATTTATTAAACGACACCATCTGACAGCAGATTTGATCGCATTGCCGGTTCCAACGCCCACTGTCGAAACGGCAGCTGCAGCGCTTGGCGTGGATGAATCTCAAATCGTCAAATCGCTCTTGTTCTGGGTGGGAGCGGAGCCGGTGATAGTCATCGCACGTGGACAAACGCCAGTTGACCGGCGTTTGCTAGCAGCCTACTTCGGAGTGGGTCGCAAGAAGATCAAGCTCATGTCCGCCGAGGAAGTCATTCAGATCACTGGCTTTCCTGTCGGTGGGGTGCCGCCTTTCGGGCATCTTCAACAGATCAAGACTCTGATGGATCGGGGTATTTTTCTTGAAAATGAGGTTTTCGCCGGGGGCGGTGCGGAGGATGTGTTGATGAAGACATCTCCCGAAGAGATCCATCAGGTGACCAGTGCCGATTTGCTCGAACTCATGACGAATGATGGGCAGCAGCACGCAGCGGGGCCAGAATAAGGACCAGATGAAAACGATGTTGCCATCCAAAAAGCCGCGCGTCAGGCTGGGTGTCGGTTTGTTGATGTTGGCGATCCTGGTAACGGGATACTATTTGATCCGGAATTTTCGCCCTTCGGCTGAACGCATGACCCGATTGCGCCAATTCTGGGCTGATCCCGACACACATGTCGATTGGATGATCAATGCAGGGGAGCGATGTGGTGAGGCGCCCTTCATTATGCCGACTGATGGTTTCGTGGGATTTTTATGGGGATCATCTTTCCGCCCCGGGCATAGGCATCAAGGAATTGACGTCTTTGGCCCCAGTGGACCGGATGGGCTGGGAGAGACACCGGTCGTTGCGGCCTATAATGGGTATCTGACAAGATTGCCCGACTGGCGATCATCCCTGATCATCCGTGTACCCCAGGACCCCCTTCAACCGAGCCGTCAAATTTGGCTCTACTACACGCATCTGGCGGATGCTGATGGCAATTCCTTTATCCTTGATGCCTACCCCCCGGGATCTGAGGAAGTATTTGTCAGCGCAGGGGAGTTGCTGGGTTATCAGGGAAATTATTCAGCTGATCCGGACAATCCCACAGGCTTGCATTTGCATTTTTCCATCGTAAGGGATAATGGAGAAGGAAGCTTTAAGAATGAACTGGAGATCCGGAATACACTCGACCCGAGCCCGTATCTCGGCATCGATGTCAATGCGGATACCATCGGAAGCGGGGTCGTCGTGTGCGAGGGGTGATGATGTGAAAGCGATTTATCTCCAGGCCAAAAAGGGCACACATGCGCTTTGAAAATAAGGTCGTTTTTGTTTCCGGTGCAGGAAGGGGCTTGGGACGTGTGATCGCGCGGGCCTTCGCCTGCGAGGGTGCGCATCTGGCGATCAATGATCTCACACCTGTGAACCTGGATGAAACCGAGCGTCTTATCCTGGCCTGCGAGACTGAATGTCTGCCGCTCACCGGGGATGTGTCTAAGAAGAATCAAGTTCAGGGCATGTTTGAGCGCACGGTAGAGCGCTTTGGACGGCTTGATATCCTGGTGAACAACGCGGGAGTGGAACCCACAGGCGCCATCGCCCTGATGGATGAATGGGATTGGGATCGTACGATCGCCGTCAATCTAAAAGCACCCTTCCTGACGATTCAATCCGCCGCGCGCATCATGCAGGAGCAGGGCGGCGGGGAGATTGTGAATATCGGGGGGCGGCTTCTGCGGGGTGCGGATCTTGCCCAGCGAGCTGCCTACGCTGCCAGTAAGGAGGGGTTGTTGGCGCTCACAAAGGCCGCAGCGCTAGAATTAGCATCAGTTAACATTCGCGTTAATATGGTTTCACCGGACGCTCGGCGAGCGACGGCAACTCGTAACTCAGCTGATTCATTAACCGGGCACAACGCGGTCGCTGACGCCACGCTCTATTTGTGCTCTGCAAAAGCAAAATTCATCACGGGAGAAGTCATTGCAGTGAATATCGGAGGGCAGGTGGATTGAGATGGCCTACCTTGTTTGTGTGGAAGAAGCCGAAGATCGATGGATCGCCCATGTCCCAGATTTACCGGGGTGTTTTGCCTGGGATCAAGGACGCGATACTGCGATTCAGGCGATTCCTAAAGCTGTTGAGGGTTATCTGGCCTGGGCAAAGAGTCACGGTATGCGCGTCACTGGTCTCTCCGCGCCCATGCAAGTTTCGGAAGTTATTCGAGCCTGGGAGTTTGAAGACGGAAACATGGTCCAGGCCTTCTTCGCCACAGACCGCCCCCCGCTTCATACTGAAGAGTTGCGTGAGTACCGCTCATTGCTTGAGGCGACCCTGCGCGATTTCGCTGTGGTCTTGGACCCACTAAGCCCGGATGATATGCAGCAATCCTTCCCAAATGAACGATGGCCTATTGCCGGTGTTGTGGAACACGTCGCCCGCGCGGAGTGGTGGTACCTCGATCGCATGGGCCTGGCGTTTCCCCAGGAAGATATCCCCGCAGATCCAGTCGACGCCGTCATTAGAGTCCATCAACACATGTTAGCCAGCCTGGATAAACTGGTAGAGCGAAGCGGCGTGGTCGCCATACGGGGAGAAGCCTGGTCATCACGAAAAGTGTTACGCAGAACGTTATGGCACAGGCGAGACCATCACGAGCATATACAGCAGTTAACCAAGAAAATACGCTAGGACCGGAGCATTCAAATTCCAGGAGTAAAGCTATGGAATACACTCAGATCAAGGTGGAAAAGCGACAACAGGTCGGCTTAATCCAGATCGACCGTCCCAAAGCACTGAACGCACTCAACCGCCAGGTTATGCAGGAAATTAGCGCAGCCTTAAGCGATCTAGAGCATGATCCAGAGATCGGAGCTGTGGTGATCAGCGGAGATCAGCGAGCTTTTGCCGCAGGCGCGGATATCAAGGAAATGGCTGAGGCGAGCTCTGTCGAAATGTTGAGTAACGATACGATCGGCTTATGGGATCGCATCGCCCAGATAGGCAAACCGATCATCGCAGCGGTTTCGGGCTGGTGCCTGGGTGGTGGCAATGAATTAGCCATGGCTTGTGACATGGTAATCGCTGGTGAGAGTGCCAAATTTGGACAACCCGAGATCAATATTGGTGTGATACCCGGAGCGGGCGGTACCCAACGCCTGACGAAAGCTGTCGGAAAAGCACTGGCGATGGAAATGGTGCTCAACGATCGGCATCTAACTGCAGTGGAAGCGCATCATTATGGATTGGTGAATAAGGTGGTTCCGGATGAGTTCTATCTGGAAGAATCCCTGAAGCTTGCGGCTGAGATCGCCGCACGGGCACCACTGGCGATTCGATTTGGCAAGGAAATGGTCAATAAAGCTTTCGAAACGGGTCTGGCCGAAGGCATAGCCGATGAGCGTCGAAGCTTTTACTTCCTTTTTGGGACCGATGATCAAAAAGAAGGCATGCAGGCGTTTGTGGAAAAACGCAAGCCAGTCTGGCGCGGACAATGAACCCTATTTCAGGAAAGGCCCTGCACGAGCAGCTCTAAGATGATCACCTACCGCGATTTTGACCGAGCCCTGAAGGCAATTGACATCCAGGCTCACAGCCGGGTCTTGTTGCATGCCAGAATTGAGCCTTTTGGGGAGGTCGCGGGCGGGGAGCAAAGCTTGATTGGCGCACTGGCGAAACGCTGCGAGATGTTCATTTCACCAGCTTTCACCCCGCAGACGATGATCACGCCGAGTATGGGGCCAATCGATAATGCACTGGAATATGGCCAGCATGATGATGCCAATTTACAGGCGGAGATCTTTTCCCCGGATCTCACGGTCGATCCATCCTTGGGCAGGGTGAACGAGAGGATGCGCAAACATGCGCAAGCGTTAAGGTCCAGTCATCCGATCCTCTCTTTCGTCGGTTTTAATAGCGAAGAGGCGCTGGCTGCACAAAGCCTTGAATCCCCTCTTGGCCCGGTAGAATGGCTCGCAAATTATGACGGTGATGTGGTGATGATCGGCTCCGATCAACGAGCCAATGTCGCCATCCATCTGGGCGAACAGCTAGCTGGGCGCAAGACCTTTGTGCGATGGGCGCTGACATCGTCTGGGGTGGTTGAGTGTCGAAAAATGCCGGGTTGTTCAGAGGGCTTTGAGCTGGTGCGTGGCCGATTGGGAGCCATCGTTCGCAGCACGACGCTCAACGCGGTCTTGATCGAGGCAATCCCGTTGCGCGATTTAGTCAATCTGGTTGTGGGCTGGATCCGGGAGGATCCGAGAGCGCTGCTATGCGATCGTACCGGCTGTCCACATTGTGCCGTTGTGCGGAGCGAAGTCAGAGTGAGGTGAAGGGTAGGGTCACACAATCTGGCTACCGGCAGCGATCAAGTCGCTGAGCACCTGTCCTTGGAACGTGTCAGCGGTCATTCGCCTACCCCTGCATCCTATGTAATGGGTCAGCCGCGCCCATGCGTTGGTTAACACTCCAATCATAGGGCGCATAGCGCACATTGATATCTTTGTGGGTGAAGAGATGCAGGATCTCGGCGTTGCGGGTGTGCGCCGCGATCAAGTTAAGCACGCCTTCCCTTCCGCCAAAATCATCTTCGTACCAATTGAAGATCTTGGACAACCATATCGTCTGGCGCTTGGCATCCCAATGGACACCGCCGCCATTAATGAATGCGCCTGTGGCCAGATCGAGCTGATCATCTAAGCGGTCAGCGCTGTAGTGGGCGATAGGCGGGCACGACCGTGCACCGCACACCAGGGCAAAGTGGATGCGTGCGTCGAACAGTTCAACCATATACGATAAACGCGGGTCAACCGAGGCAAAAGGTCTCAGGGGCAGCACTGGATTAGGTCGGTTCTGGCGCAAGATGCCATGCTCGATATCGTCAGCGGAGAAACGCATGCCATCGATGGTGTAGGCGGCCAGGCGGAAGATGCCCGGTTTCAGCATCAGGCTACCCTGCAAACCATAGTGGATGATGGCATCGATAATCAAGGCATTGTATATATTGATCCAGAAGGCCGTGATCTCGGGGCCTGAGTTTAAAGCCTTGATGCGAAAGTTTGATAGTGCGGAGGTTAACGCACGAAAATGGGTGTAGGCGCTGCTCTGCCTGAGTAGCGGGTAATCGACCAGGCCGCTATGCGGATCTATACCATGAGCCAGGAGAGTTTTGCTGGCCCGCATTATTTGGGCCCCAATATCTCCATCATGGCTAGCTGCCGGGCCGGGATTCAACGTCTCATCAGGCTGAATCCCCAGGGCAAAGTCGGCGATTCGCAAGGCGGCTGCTCTTAAGCCATCTGTAAGGATCATCGTTCACCAACCTCACTCTCCAAGATGCGCCGTAGAGAGGATCTCTTACCTTGTGGCGGGGTTCAATAACGAATTTGCTTCGGATAAGGACTGAAGCCATAATGCGCGCAGGATTTGTCATTGAAGAAAGATCGGAGGACAGCAGGTCGATATGCGAGCGCTCGTTCTAGGAGGGACGGGATTCATCGGGGGACACATCGCCAGGACTGCGATCGATAGCGGTTGGTCGGTGCGCGCACTGTGCCGAAATCTGTGCACCAGCGAGTTATTGGCTGGCGCGCCGGTTGAATGGGTTCAGGGCGATCTCGACTCGGTGGAGGGCCTGGAGAACGTCTTTAAGGATATTGATGTCGTTTTTCATGCTGCTGGTTACTACCCGCATGATAGCCAGCAAGTACAAGCGCAAGTGGCACGTTCTATGCAGCAAACAAACAATGTATTGATGTTAATGCGCATGGGAGGAGTGAAGCACCTCGTGTACACATCCTCCTTTACAACGATGGTGTCAACGACAGATAGTGGAGAGGATCTGGCCGATGAAGGCACGCATTACCAACCGGGAGAGCTTCCTTTATCAGCCTACTACGAGTGTAAGATCGCGATGGAACAGGTATTGCTGAATCCAGAGCATAGGGACATGGATATTGCGATAATGAACCCAACCCTGGTCCTCGGGCCAGGTGGAAACAACAAGGGCACAGGTTCCGTTTTCCTGGCCTTGGCGCGTGGCTGGGGGCTTGCCTGGCTTGATGCAATCGTAAATGTGGTCGACGTGCGTGATGTAGCCCAGGCACACGTGCAGGCCGTGAGTAGGGGCAGTTCAGGTGAGCGATATTTGCTCGGGGGCCACAACCTCGAGCTGCGCCAATTGATAGAGAATGTTGCCTCAGCCAGCGGAGTCGCTGGACCGCGCTTCAAGCTGCCCATGGGCGTTGTGGACTTTCTTGTATGGATGGAGGACCATATCCCCTGGGTAAATGTGTACGCCAATCATCTACGCGCCTTGAAGTTCGGGCCCAGGTTTTCCAATCAGAAGGCACGCGAGCATCTGAATCTAGACTTCCGTCCATTAGAAGATACAATTACCCACACGCTCGAGAGCTACCGCTCGCAGGGATACCTTTAAGCCCTTTCGTTGTGGTAAGATTCCGCCGCTCAAGGAGTTATTTCCAACGAGGAAGGTATGACTGAACCCGAGAAGATAACCATCATAGAAGGTCCACCACCCACATTTGAGCTGGTTGGAGATCCGTGGCTTTTGGGCTTGATTGAAGGGCCATTGCCTTCTCGAGTTGCGGTGTGCAAAGTGCGCACGGCCAATGGGCCGGTCCTGGTGGAGCGATGTTACCGTGCCTGGAGAGATGGGCAGCCCATCCACCTGGAATACCGCTCTGAAGATGGTCTAACCGAGCAGGCCGCAATTATGGCGGTACGCTTCCTGGAATCTGAAGAAGGCCACTTGCTGCTGCTGTGGGTGCGGGTGGATGAGGGTGATATCGAGATCGAATTTGAGTTCGATGACGAAATGGAGGACGACTTCGACTTCGATGTTGATTATGAAGAAGAGGATGACGACGACCAGGATTTCGATTTCTCGATCTGAGCAACATGACCGGGCGCGCAGGCGCCCGGTTTTTGATTAATCTGCGCATCGTTTAGTTTCAGGAGCCGATGATGAAGAACTATCGATATCTAAACCTCGGTCAGACTGAGGGTGTGCTCGAGGTCTTACTGAGTCGCCCTAAAGTCAATGCCTTCAACCTTGAGATGATTGATGAACTGATCGAAGTGCTGTCCTGGAGCAAGAAAGAGCTGACCATCCGCAGTATTGTGATCTCGGGTGAGGGCGCATATTTCAGCACCGGACAGGATATTGAGGTGATCCTGGAGCTCGGCGATAAGATTCCCTATCGCGAGCATCTGCGGGCGACTTACAATCGCATCGTGTACCTGATGCGCGTCATCGAAAAACCCATTCTGGTGGCGATCAACGGTCCGGTTGCGGGTGCAGCGCTGGGTTTGGTCTTGGCTGCCGATATCCGTTGGGCAAGCGAGGCTGCAAGCTTCGTTTTTGGGTTTACCCGTGTCGGGCTCGGCGCCGATGCAGGCACGTCCTATACGCTGCCGATGAGTATTGGTTGGGCAAAAGCGATGGAAATGGCATTCACCAACCAGCCCATGTCTGCAGAGGAAGCGCTTGGTTCTGGATTGGTGAGCAGGGTGCTGCCGGGAGAGCAATTAATGCCTCAGATCAAGGCGTTGGCTCATGACCTGGCGACAGGACCGACCGCTGCCTATGGATTGATCAAGCGCGCCTTCAACCATGTGATGCTTGAACCCTTGAGTAGAACCATGGATTATGAGGCCTATCTGCAGGAGTTCGCTGGACGTACAGCGGACCACCGCGAAGGTGTCCTCGCGTTTACGCAAAAAAGGTCGCCTAAATTTCTTGGTCGTTAGGTATCAATCGGTGACGGCGGGTGTAGGGGTAGCGGCTTGCTCGGTGGCGATTCGAATCACCTCGCGGTTCAAACCGTAAAAAATATCAGCCCCATTATCCGTAAGACCCGAATACGTAAAGCTGGTGTTTACGACATCAACCGGGTCCGTGCCCCAATTGCGCAACGCTGCGAGCACCACGCCATCGCTGCTCACATATACAGACGGTTGTGGGATGTTGTTGTCGCCCCAGCGCACACCAAATCCTTCCCATGTGTCGGCAGAGGCGTTCCAGAGATAGAGTTCTATCGTCGGGGGCTCGGCTTGTTCCGGATTGAGCAGGTGAAATGTCAAGGTGGCGACGAGCTGTAATGTGAAGTCATCGGAAGGTTCGAAGCGATAGGCTTGAAAGTCGCCAGGGAAGAGAGTGATCGGGCCACT
The DNA here is from genome assembly GCA_041554155.1 of Anaerolineales bacterium. Taxonomy (GTDB): domain Bacteria; phylum Chloroflexota; class Anaerolineae; order Anaerolineales; family E44-bin32; genus E44-bin32. The sequence goes on along the minus strand of JBFFMI010000009.1, from coordinate 19,215 downwards.
GCCGTTGTTTATGTCTACCGGGATCGCCGAAGTAAGCGGTGGGAAAGACTCTGGTGTGGGTGGTTGTTCCGTCGGCTCTGAAACGGTAGGTGAAGGGGAGACGGATGGTGTTGCTGTTGCCGGGCGCGGTGTGGGGGAGGGTGTCGGAGTCCAGGTCGGGATACTCGAGAGCGCTGCATTCGTGCTCTCTTCCATCGGTGCCGGTCCCTGTGTTTGCGGTGGCGTGGTTGCTGTGGGAGCGGGTGAAACGCCACTCAACAGACTGCTAAAAGCCTCACCTATCGACCCTTCCAGATAGCCCATGGAATCGAGCAAGACGTAGCCACCACCGCCGATCACGACGAGCAGGGTAAAAAGGCCAAGCAGCACCAGGACAAGCGTTTGGCGCCGACGTGGCCGATCCCCGCCAGCACTGCCGCTTGATTGAGAGCCTCTTTTACTGCGCACAGGAGCCAGGCCAAGGCGTGTTCGGGCACCGTTATGATTGGGGTTGAGGGCCAGGACTTTCTTAAAGCAGTATAAGCGTTGCTGGTTGTCGTCCACACTCAGCCCGAGGAACCACCAGGCTGCTTCAGATTCGGGATTTTCGAGCACCACTTTACTGAGTAAAGTTCGACCCCGGGCTCGATCACCCGCTTTAACCGCCTCGATGCCTTCACGTAATAGACTGTCATCCGCCATAGATCAACCCTATATGCACCTGCGTACAATCTGCCTGGATCAGCAGGTAAAAAGGTGATAACCGATGCTTGATTGTAGAACTGCTGGGCTTCCGGGTCAATCCAACCCTGGACACCTAGAGAGCAGAGTACTATTCTGCCCTGAGAATAGCCCTGAAGCGCTTGTAGCAACAGCAAGGCCCATTTCTTTACCTTCTTCTATGTGCCAAGCTTGGATCGTTCTTCTTCGATCACTTCCTCGTCAAGTTTCGGGAAAAGAGGTCTCGGGTTCTCCAGTGCCTGGCCGGGTTGCAGTTGGCTCGGCTCCCAACGGCCATGCCCGCTCGAACCATCATACAAGAGTGCCTCATGCGAGCGTTGTTCTTCCTGAAAAGTCTCAATACGAATTTTGCCGAACAGCGGTTTATCGTAACCCAGCATCTTGTTTAATTCTTCGGCGCTGAAGGGCAGGAATGGCGCAAGAAGGACTTTTAACGAGTCAATCGCCCGCAGGGCGGTGTAGACAGTGGTCGCAGCGGTTTCTCGATCTTCCTTGATAACGCTAAACCAGGGTGCCTGATCGAGATAAGCGTTTACTTCACGCGCAAGCGCTAGCGCCTCATTCAAGGCAGCACGCAGCTTTACCTGTGCGAAATAATCTCCTACGCTGTTGAAACCAGCTTCAACCTTATCCAGCAATGCCTGGTCTTCGGAACCCAGTTTGCCCGGTTGCGGAACCACGCCGGCCCAGTGTTTATAGGCAAACGATAGGACCCGGTTTGCCAGGTTTCCCCAGGCAGCTACCAGTTCATCGTTGTTGCGCCGGACGAATTCCGACCATGAGAAATCACTATCGCGTGCCTCTGGCATGGCAGCGGCAACGTAGAAGCGGATGGCATCCGGGTGGTAGCGTTCAAGGAGGTCGGGCAGCCACACGGCCCAATTGCGACTCTTGCTGAATTGGGCGCCTTCGATGTTCATAAATTCATTCGCCGGCACGTCGTAAGGCAGATTTAACGGGCGGTTCTCGGGTTCATCGTAGATCGTGTTGATTCCCAACAATTCAGCTTGCCAGATAACAGTATGGAAGGGAATATTGTCTTTGCCGATAAAGTTGTAGATCTTTGCATCGGGGTTGTACCACCAATCCTTCCATGCATCGGGTTGACCCGTTACCCGGGCCCACTCAATTGAGGCAGTGAAGTAGCCCATAACAGCCTCAAACCACACATATAGACGTTTGTCGTCCCAGCCTGGCAATGGAACCGGGATGCCCCATTCGACATCGCGCGTAACCGGGCGACCTTTCAATCCGCCTTCGATAAAATTGCGGGCGAAGTTGATCACATTGGGGCGCCAATTAGCCCCCCGATGGTTGAGATATTCGAGCAAACGCTCACTAAAGGCCGGCAGGTCGATGAAGAAGTGCTCGGTCTCCCGGACGATGGGCCGGCTGCCATCAGTCTTGCTGCGCGGTTCGATCAACTCCAGGGCATCGAGCAAATTGCCGCAATTATCGCACTGGTCACCGCGGGCTTCTTGATATCCGCATATCGGGCAGGTGCCTTCGACATAGCGATCAGGCAGGAAGCGGTCCTCCGCTTCAGAATAGAGCTGCTGCTGTGTTTCCCGGTAGATGTATTCACTTTCATAGAGCCGTGAAAAGAAATCTTGAGCGATGCGGTGGTGGTTTTCGGTGTCTGTGTGAGTGAACAGGTCATAACTGATACCGACGCTTTTCTGTGCTGTTAAAAATCGATGGTGAAAGTGCTCAAACAACTCGCGCGGCGTTTTCCCCTGCTTATCAGCCTCGACCATGATCGGCGTTCCGTGGGAATCCGAACCAGAAACCATCAGTACGCGATTGCCCTTAAGACGGTGGTAGCGCGCAAAGATGTCGGCTGGAAGATAGGCTCCCGCCAGGTGCCCAACATGCAGGTCCCCATTAGCATAAGGCCAGGCGACGGAGACATGGATAAGTTCAGTCATGGCATACCTCTCTCAGAACTACAATTGAAGGATAGGGAGGCAAAAGAAACCGCCAGCTTGAGGCTGGCGGAGGGTGAGCTGCCGGGGCCAAACGCGATCAAACGCATCCGACCCGAGCCGATGGGCCTCGTTCCATCGGCGGCGGCAGACAACGCATGACCATCGTTTTTGTTTGAATACTGGTCTTTTTCACCTGGAAACGCATTCTACTTTCTGGTTTTCGTATTCTACCCCGAGCTATATTCAAGTCAAGCAGCTGGGCCAGGCTCAGTTGATGATGCTGTCGGCTTTGGCGGCGAACACGAAGTCGGCCTCGCTCAAGCCTCCAATACTATGAGTCCAGATCGTGATACTCACGCGCCCCCAGGTGAGGCAAATCTCGGGGTGATGGTCGACCGCTTCGGCTAGCACGCCAACTTTGTTGGTGAAGTCGAGTGCCTCCTGAAAATCCTTAAAGGTGTACGACTTCTCGAGATGGTGATCTTCGATCAGCTCCCAATCATTGCCCAATAATGCGTGTAATTCTGCCAATTGTGGGCCTTTCAGAGCTGCATGGCCTTCCCCCCTGGGGGGAAGGATTTCGCGTTGAGCCAGATCGCTCATGATCTACTCCCTTGGTCTCTAATATGATGGATTGTATCAGGCCGAGTTTGGACGTAGGAGGGGTTCGAGGTTAGGATCGGCGAATGGCTTCGATGATCTCGGCGGCAATTTCGTAACGACCGAAAGGTGGCATGAGGTAGGCCCCTTGCACCTTATCTCTGAGCGATTCAAGAAGCTGGATAGCCACCTCAATGCCAACCTTGTGCGCCTCATCTCCAGCAGCCTCCACCCGGGATTGAACCGAATCGGGAATCTGGATTCCAGGCACTTCATGATGCAAGAAAGCGGCATGCCTGGCGCTGTAGATCGGTAATATACCGACCAGGATCGGGAGAGTGAGTTCTCCATAACGGTCCTGGAACGTCGTAAGGAAGTGGGCGGCAAGTTCTGGGTCATATACGGGTTGGGTCAGAGCGAAATCGGCGCCAGCATTCAACTTCTTTTGCAGCAGCCGCATCTCACGATCCAGATCCGGGGCGCAGAGGTTCAGCGCACAACCGATATAAAAAGACGTTGCCTCGCCAATGTCACTGCCGGCGTGATCCACACCCTGGTTGAACCCTTGTTGGATCAATTGGATCAGGCCCGTCGGGACGAGATCATAGTCGTCCATCGCGTCGGGATAATCACCGATTGCTGTAGGGTCACCCATCACCACGAACACATTCCGCACGCCCAGCGCATGGGCGGCGAGCAAATCACCCTGAACCCGCAGCAGGTTACGGCCGCGAGTGGGGAAGTGCAGGACTGTCTCAAGCCCAACCTGGGCCTGGATCAGCTGGCAGACGGCCCAAGGACTCATGCGCATACGTGCCATTGGGCTGTCGGCGACGTTGATGACATCGGCGCCGGCTTCTGCTAAGAGGCTGGCCCCGGCCAGGAGCTTGTGGGTTGAAAAACCGCGCGGCGGATCCATCTCGACCGAGATGACGAAGCGGTCTTGCTCAAGCGATCGGGCCAGCTTGGTTGGCGGCTCGCCCGATGAGATAGGCTGGATGTGGCTATACTCAAGCTCGATGGTTTCGGGTTCAATGCACGGTTGATCACCGGAGTCAAGCGCCAACCGCATGGCTGCGATGTGCTCCGGCGTGGTGCCACAGCAACCACCGATGAAGACAGCGCCGGCCTCACAGAAAGCGCGCGCGTAGCTGCCAAAATAATCCGCTGTTGCCGGGTACATGATGCGCCCCGCCACGCTCTCCGGCCAGCCGGCATTTGGCATCACGGCAAAGCGTGATCCAGGGGCGGCGCCCCGCATCAGTGTAAGGATGCGAAGCAATTGCGCTGGACCGCTTGAGCAGTTAGCCCCGATCAGCTCTACATCTAGCTCGCTCAAAGTCCGGGCAACCTGTTGCGGCGTATCGCCGAGGAGCGTTCGGTCGTCCCGGGTGAATGTTAGTGTCGCCACGATAGGCAGGCTACAGACCGTGCGTGCCGCTCGAACTGCCTCCACAACCTCATAAAGGTCGGTCTGGGTCTCAATCATCAGAAGATCTGCACCGCTTTCGGCCAGTGCTTGCATTTGTTCTTTGTAAGCTTCGAAGGCTTGTTCGGGCTGCACCCGACCAAACGGTGCAAGGCGAACACCAAGCGGGCCAACACTACCTGCGATAAGCAGCTCTTCAGAAGACGACGAAACTGCTTTTCTGGCTAGCTGAACGGCAACCTGGTTGATCTCCCGAACCTGACCATCGAGCCCATGTTCGCCGAGTTTGTAGCGATTGGCTCCGAAGGTGTTGGTCTCGATGATCTGGGCGCCAGCCTCGATGTACGCAAGATGGATATCTTCCACGAGCACGGGTTGTGTCAGGTTGAGTTCATCGAAGCATGTTTCGAACGAGATCCCGCCTGCGTGCAACATTGTGCCCATAGCCCCATCGGCCAGGATCACACCCCTGTCTGCAATAATCTTAAGGAAATCTTCGCGTGATGTCATCTGCTCAACCCCGGGTCAACTGTTCAACCCTGCTCACACCGACGTTGAAATATTTCGCTCGGGGATGGTGAAGGATGATGGCGGCGGTGGATTGCTCCGGGATCAGCTGGTATGCAGGTGAAAGTTGCATTCCCAGCGCCTCCGCAGCCGGGAGTAATTGGAACACTTTTGTGTGGTCCTCAAGCTCAGGAATAGCAGGGTAACCCCAGGAGTAGCGCTTCCCCTGCTCGGCAGCCAGGCCGAGCTCATTACGGATGTGACGATGAAGGTACTCCGCCGCCGCCTCAGCCGTCTGAACCGCCAGGCCGTGCGTGAAGTAGGATTCGCTATAATCATCCGTCGCCTGAAGTTTGTCGAAGCGCTCTGTGGCGCTTGCGCCTACTGTGACAACTTGAAGCGCGACGATGTCCATTTCTCCGTTCTCCAGTGAACGGAAATAATCGGATAGACATAACCCTTCGCCATCCGGCTGCCGTGGGAAGGAAAAGCGCAATAGCTCCACCGGATCGCGCTCGATGGTTGCGGGATCAAAGACGATGAGTTCATCCCCCGACGAAGCTGCAGGCCAATAACCATATACCCCCTGCGGCAGTAGCCAACCCTGGTCAAGGGCTTCCTGCTGCATGTGTGTCAGTCGTGTTTCGTACTCTCGTCGCAATTGCTCCCAGGCTTCACCATGCGTATTCTTGGCGCCCCAGGAGAGCCGGAACAGCTCGTTGGTGTCGAGGTGGTTGAAGACCAGCTCAAGTGGCATGCTTTCGACCACTCGAGCACCCCAGGATGGAGCGAGCGGGATCTGCTTGGCTGCTTCTACGACTGATTTTCTGGCAGGGCTTTTCTTGTCGACAAGATCTTTGCTCACTTCACGCTGCGCCTGCGCGAGGCGATCCTGGAGCAACGCAGCGCGCTGCGCTTCGTCCTGGAGCTGGTCAACGACATCCAGACCCTCGAAGGCGTCCTTACAGTAAAACACCCCGCCTGCGTAGGGCAAGTCATCTTCAACGAAAAGGATGCGCCGGCCAAATCGCCGGTTGATCGCAGCGCCCCCGATTAATACCGGGATCTCAAGGCCACGACGATGCAGCTCGTTGATGATCAAAGGCATCTGTTTACTGGTGCTGACAAGCAAGGCACTTAATCCGATCGCATCGGCCTGCCATTCGATGGCTGTATCAATAATCTGGTTTGCAGGGACCTGCTTACCAAGATCGTTGACTTCGTAACCGTTGTTGGCCAGGATGGTCTTTACAAGGTTCTTGCCGATATCATGCACATCACCGTACACGGTGGCTAGCACAACCTTGCCCTTGCTCACACCTTCCTTTACATCAAGATAAGTCTCAAGGTGAGAGACGGCTTTTTTCATCACCTCTGCTGATTGCAACACGAAGGGCAGGATCAATTCGCCAGCGCCGAACTTGTCGCCAACTTCCTTCATCGCTGGAAGCAGGACGGTATTGAGCACTTCGACTGCGCGCTGGGATTGCTCGTTCTGCGGGGCAGCGCCGATCAGGCTGTCAAGGTCCGCCTCCACACCATCCTTATGTCGATGTAAGATGCTCCAATGGAGTCGCTCATCGGCTGACATGCCTTCCGTTGGGTCCGTAGTGGTATCCGTGGCCTCAACCGTGACCGACTCGAAGTACTCAATCAGTTTTTGCAGCGCCTCCGGGTGACGGGCGAAGATCAAATCTTCCACAAGCTGCCGCTCTTCGACAGGAATTTCTCCATAGGGCTTAATATGCGCTGGATTAACGATCGCCATGTCGAGTCCTGCTTCTACGCAGTGGAATAACATGACGCTGTTCAGTACAGGTCGTGCCTGAGGGCTTAAACCAAAAGAGACATTGGATACGCCCAGGGAGGTGAAGGTGCCGGGCAACTCGGCTTTGATCAAGCGGATCGCTTCGATCGTTTCAATGGCCGAGGTCTGATATTCGGGATCACCAGTTGCCAGGGTGAAGGTGAGGGCATCAAAGATCAAATCTTCGGGGTGGAGCCCATGCTCCTCTGTGGCGATGGTGTGGATGCGCCGGGCGATCTCAACTTTTCTCTCCCTGGTTTTCGCCATGCCTTCTTCGTCGATCGTGAGGGCGATCACGGCGGCCCCATGTTGGCGGGCCAGGCTGAAAACGCGATCCAGCTTTTCCCGGCCGGCTTCAAGGTTAACGGAATTGAGCATCGCTCGCCCGGGGTTGACCTTCAGGGCGGCTTCCATCACGTCGGGCTCAGTGGTATCGATCACCAGCGGCGCCTCGACGGTCATACTCAGGCGTTTCACAACCTCCGCCATCATCTCTGGCTCATCGCCACGTTCGGTCAGTGCGACGCAGAGATCAAGCACATGCGCGCCCCCCGCAATCTGATCGCGCGCCAGCTCAACGATGGAGTCGTAGTCCTCCGCCAGTAAGAGCCGTTTGGCACGGCGTGAACCCTGCGTGTTAATGCGTTCGCCGATCAACAGCGGACGCGGTTCCTGGAGCATGGGGGTGCTCTGTACAGCTGAGCTTAGATGGGCGGTGTGGTGCTCGGGGCGAGCTGGATGGCGGCGCCCTGAGACTGCCTCGACCAGTAGTTGGAGATGTGCCGGGGTTGTGCCACAGCAACCGCCGACTACGCTCACATTGTGCTGCTCTACAAACTCGAGCAAGTCACGCTTAAAAGGCTCGGGTTCGAGCGGATAAACGGCTTGTCCATCTATGTTGAGAGGCAACCCGGCATTGGGGATACAGGATACTGGCAGGGTGGCATTCTCCCCCAGAAAGCGGATCGGTTCGCGCATATGTTCGGGGCCCGTCGAACAATTTAAACCGATCAGGTCGATGGGTAGCCTTTCCAGGATGTTAAGGGCTGCGGATACATCGGTACCGAGCAACATGCGGCCGGTGGTATCCAGCGTCACCTGCGCCTGAATGGGCAGGCTCACGCCCGTCCTTTCGAAGGCTTTTTGAAAACCCTCGATTGCGGCTTTGACTTCAAGGATGTCCTGCGATGTCTCGATTAAGAGCAAATCGGCGCCGCCCTCAATCAACCCTTCAGCTTGTTCGGCAAAGATATCTACCAACTCGTCGAAGTGGATGTCGGAGAGGTCGGGATCGTCTGCAGATATTAATTTGCCGGTCGGGCCCACCGAGCCGGCGACAAAGCGCGGTTTATCCGCAGTGCTGTATTGCTCGGCCAGGTCTCGAGCCAAGCGGGCTGCGGTGACATTAATGGTGTGGACGTCATTTTCAAGGCCGTAATCGGTGAGCGTAATGCGATTGGCGCGGAAGGTGTCGGTCTCGATTACGTCCACGCCGACATCGAGAAAGGAGCGGTGAACGCGTTCAACCGCTTCTGGCTTGCTGATGACAAGGTAATCAATACAGCCATCGAACTGTGGGCCGCCATAATCCTCAACCGTCAGTTCTTGAGCCTGCAGGCTGGTACCCATGGCGCCATCAAAGACCAGCACGCGCTGTTGTACTGCGTCCAGGTATGCTCGATGGGAAATTTCACGTTGTTTCAATTTTGACTCTCCTACCACTTGCGCCAGGACATCGAATAGAGAAGAAAAACCTCTTCATAGATGAAGAGGCTGGACGTGAGCTCACGAACTTCCCCTCATCTGCCAGATGGTCCAGGTACTGCCTGGCCTTCTGCCGGAGTTGGCACCTTCCGCCTTGAATGTTTCAAGGACAAGGGTTGCCGAGGCTTCTGCGGGCCGGTCCCTCCACCTCTCACGATGAGTATTCCGGATTGTTTATTGTAGATAAGTTTTGTCAGTTTACCATGCGCTGAAAATGGCTGTCAATTGGAGGAATGTGATTGTAGCCGTGCAGTTGTCAGGCAATACGTAGCGCGTTGGCGGTCTCGGCCAGCATATCGAGCACCTTCTCCGCAATCGCAACGCTGGTCGAGCCAAGCCCGCAGCTTGCGCTCAATAAACTGACGGAATCGAGATTGTCAGGAAGCGCGATCCCGCGCTGTTCAGCACGCACGATAATTTCGTTGATCCCGCTGCGTAACGCAAGGGCCATTCCGGAAGCGTTGGCACTGTTGATCGCAGCATCATTGGGGATCATCCCCCATGCGATCCTGCCGCCACGCGTGAGGAAGGCGCTCAATTCCTCCGGGTAGAGCGCAAGGTTGTTGATGTAACCATAAGCGTCGATGTTGAGGATGTCGACCTTGGTGTCGAGCAAAACCGACCAATCGGTATTGGCGCAGCAATGAACGCCGGCAAGAGCGCCTTCGGCATGGATGGCTTCGAATACTTCATCAAGCATGCTGACAACCTGTTCGCGGCTTAAACTGATGAAAGCTGACCCAAAAGACGCCATATAGGGTTCATCGACGAAGAGGATCACATCTGGTCGCAGTGATTTCAACTGGCGGATTTGCCAGCGGGCGCCCATCGCAGTGTTCTTGACGATGACATCTGCCAGTTGTTCATGATAAAGGCTGGCGCGCAGGTCTTGATCGGTAACCGTGAGGCCGAAGCTTACCGGTCCGGTTACCTGTCCTTTCACCCAGCCATGCTCGGCACCGGGCAAACACTGCATCAGCGCGTAAAGGCCGCTGGCGTAACGTTCAGGTATGGCGAACGATTCGAGCTGCTCGGACAACACCTGTTCATAGAAGCTGGTGATCGCCGCGGTGAGATCGCCGGTCGTGTCGAAGTAGATCTTCTCCTTGTCTGTATCAAGGACTAGCGCTGGGAGTGTGGCGCTGAACTGGGTGTACATATTTTCGAGGAAGGTGGCTCTCGGCAACTGAGGCCAGGCCGGGATGTCGAGGCACTGGATGATGCGCTGGGTGATCGACTGTGCATCGAGGTGTGGCACGCTGCCGATGTTCGTGGTTGCGTATGAATGGAGTGTTGCTGGCACGCTTGATCGCATTCCTTTTCAATGAATCCCGGAGCTTGACCATCGAGGCTGTATTGTACTCCCACATGCTTTGCATTGAACAATCAAGGCCAAGACAGGTGTTGACCAGAATCTGGCCTTATAGTATTCTATATAAAGAATATTCTATGACAAGGAGTAAATTTTGACAAACACCGAGCTTGCGATCCTCACATTGATAGCGGAGAACCCGAGCCATGGCTACGACATCGAGGCAATGATTGAAGAACGCGGGATGCGTGAATGGACCGATATCGGCTTTTCGTCCATTTATGCTGTTCTGAAGAAGTTGGAGAGGAAAGGTTGGGTAGAGGCGGAGCGCGCTCGTAGCGTTGGGCAAGGAGCGCCGCGCAAAGTATACCGGATCACGCCTGCTGGACGAGAGGCCCAGTATAGCGCTGTGCTTGAAGCGCTCTCGACACCAGGTCGGCCAAATTCATTTCTCTTGCTCGGCCTGGCCAACTTACCTGTAGTGGCGAAAGATCAGGCCTTGGAGGCTCTTGGCCGATATCGGGATGCACAAGAGGAGCGATTAGCCCAACTACTCACCCGCCAGGAAGAGCAGGAGCCTGTGCCAGTCTTTGTGCAAGCGATGTTTGATTACAGCACGGCCATGATCGCCACCGAACTGGCATGGCTGGGTGAATATATGCAAACGCTGGAGGTTGATGATGGATAAAGTCGATTTCAAGAAAACCCTAAAGCACCTGTATAACCCCCCGAAGAAGGACTTTGTCGTGGTAGAGGTCCCCAAGATGCAATTCTTAATGCTCGATGGCAAAGGTGACCCCGCTTCATATGCCTATCAGGAAGCGTTGGAAACGCTCTATCCAGTGGCGTATGCGCTGAAATTCACCAGCAAGCGGACGATGGGGCGGGATTACACTGTTCCACCTCTAGAGGGATTATGGTGGGCCGAGGATATGGACATCTTCACAACATCTGATTCCAAGGACGAGTGGCTTTGGACGATGATGATCATGGTGCCGGATTGGATTGGCCCAGAACTCGTGGAGAAAATCCGAGGAGAGGTTGGGCAGGCCAAAGACCTGCCAGCGATAGAACACCTGCGCTTTACTGGTTATGATGAAGGCCTATCTGTGCAGATCTTACACATAGGTTCCTACGCAGAGGAAGCTCCGACCATCCACCGCCTCCACCACGAGTTCCTGCCGCAAGAAGGCCTGGTTGAGAATGGCAAGCATCACGAGATTTACCTCAGCGACCCGCGGCGGGTGCCGCCGGAGAAACTGAAGACAGTCCTTCGCCAACCTGTGCGCAGGATGTAACCCCTGGAAAAATTATGTCGTGGTGGTTTCTTCCTCGGAAGATTGCAGGAGCCGCTGGTAAAGTGGTATGGCCGGGACGAGCAACAATGCTGAAGTCGTAAGTGCAGCCCGGATAGAACGCAGCGTGCCCACTACGCCAGTTATCGGACCGCCGATCACCTGACCAAACGCATCCATCTGACTGGCTGTCGAGAGGACGGTTGCGCGCACGCGCGAATCGATGTGTTGATTAATCCAGGCAGTTTCTAATGGCCAGGCAAGTGCGCGCATGCTGTGAACAAGCCAGGTAGCCAGCAGCGCCACCCAGAAGGAACCCGTGCGGGAAAAGATCAATATCCCTATTACTACAAGCCCATAGCTGACTTGCAAGGCACGCACAAGGGAGCGGTTTTCCTGGAGTTGCAACCTTCGACGTGCAAATTCGGTTGCTCCCACGGAGAGCAAAATGCGCCCGGCGCGGATGATGCCGAACCAGGTGACCATTTCAACTGCTGGCAGCGAGGGGAAATCGAAATTGGTCAGGAAATGGGCTTCCGTTAAACGATCAAATCCTTCGCTGTATAGGCCTACAAATATGGCAGCCGCCATGAAAGCCATCAGTACCGGCTTGCTACGTACGAGTCCCAAACCCTGGCGTAGGGTTCCCTTCAAATCGCCCCATGTCTGGCGCTTCTCACGGCCGACTGGTTGAAACCCTTGCTCTGACATCACAAAGATGAGGACACCAGCGAGAAGCAGACACAATCCGCCGGCCACCAGGAAAGGGAGGTTCAGACCAAATTGTGCGACTGCGACGCTCAAAGGGATCGCTGCAAGGTTCCCGATCAATCCCAACGATGTTGCCCGCAGGTAAAGCGGCGCGGCTTGATCGGCACCGACTTCATCGGCGATCCATGCATCGTGTGCGCCGCTGATGAAGGTCCAGCCGATCCCCCAGAGGATCTGTGACAGAAGCACGACGGTGAAGACGGGGATGCTCCCCTCGAGGATAAAACTGGCACCGATGATCGCCAAACCAAGTATCGTTGAAAGACGCCGGCTGTATACATCCGCGAGAACCCCAGTGGGGATCTCAAAGAGCAACACGGTCAGCTCCAGCACTGTCCCGGTGAGCACAAGCTGGAGCGGATCCATGCCGACGGTTTGCACGCGGTATATCTGATTAATGGTCCACGCAAGCGAAAATGCACCACTCATGAAGAAACTGTGGAATAAGTAGATCTGCGCGGGTTGAAAACGCTTACGAAGCTGCATAGAAGCCCTATCCGATAGGTTCAATAATCAGGCAAATCCATGTCCGGGAACCAGGTCGCAAAGTATAACCCGAGAGCATTTGAAGCCTGTGATCCAGAGATATGCCTCACCTCTGCTACAATACCGGCGTGGGCACGCTTTATATTGTCGCTACGCCGATCGGCAACCTGGAGGACCTCACCCTGAGGGCCAGGCGTGTGCTTGCGGAGGTCGATTTGATCGCTGCCGAGGATACCCGCCACACCCGTCAGCTGCTTTCACATTACGATGTGCATACACCCCTAACGAGTTACCACGATCACAGCAAATCGAATAAACGTCAGAAGATCCTGGCCGCCTTGGCGCGCGGAGATGTCGCACTCGTATCGGATGCCGGCACCCCGGGCTTGAACGATCCTGGCTATGCCTTGATCAGAGAAGCGATAGCAAACGGTCATCCAATTGTCCCCATTCCGGGGCCATCAGCACCAATAGCAGCGCTTACGGCCTCAGGTTTACCAGCCGATGCCTTCATTTTCTTCGGCTATGTCCCCCGCAAACAGGGTGATCGCGCGGCGTTATTCGAAGCGCTCAAGCACGAGAGCCGAACCGCTGTTGGATTTGAAGTGCCAAATCGCATGCAGTCCACGCTGGAAGAATTGCTCGCTGTGCTCGGTGGAGAGCGCAAGGTTGTCCTGGCGCGGGAGATCACCAAGCTGCATGAGGAATTCATGCGTGGTACGTTAGAAGAGATCGTCACAAGTATCCAAGATCAGGGGACTCGGGGTGAGTATACATTGGTCCTCGGCGGGGCTGAAGCCAGCGAGCAGTGGACGGAGGACGAGGTTCGCAGCGCGTTGGCGCGTGAACTCGAGCAGGGCAGTTCAAGGACCATGGCGGCGAAATCCATTGCCGATCTCTCTGGATGGTCGCGCAGGCAAATATACAGCATCAGTTTGGAGGATGAATGAAGCTTGATGATTTAGTCCATTTTCATGAACTCGATCCGGGTGGCATGTTGAGCCAGATCGATACTTTACCGGATCAACTGGAAAGCGCCTGGGCATTGGGCACCCGTTTTCCACTGGGCGAAATTGGGGGTGTGAAACAGGTGATTCTCGCTGGCATGGGTGGCTCCGCGATTGGAGCAGATCTGCTGGCAGCCTATGCCGCACCCATGGCAACTGTCCCTATCACGGTCTGGCGGAATTACGATCTCCCCGCCTTCGCAGCGGAGGCGGGAACGCTCGTGGTGGTTTCCTCCCACTCAGGCAACACGGAGGAAAGTCTATCCGCGCTCGAGGCTGCACGCGACTATGGAGCATGGACCATAGCCATCACAACTGGAGGGAAGTTGGCCGAAATGGCTGGAGAGATGGGGGCTCCGGTATGGCAGTTTGAGCATGCAGGCCAACCCCGGGCGGCAGTTGGCTACAGCTTCGGTATGCTCCTCTCACTCTTCACTCGATTGGGATTGATCCCCGATCCTGAACAAGAGTTCAGCGGCACCATAACGACTCTGCGCGACCAACAAACACGGATAGGGGCTGAAGTCCCGGTTGTAAAGAATCAGGCCAAGCGCATTGCCGGGCAATTTGTAGGCCGTTGGCCTACGATCTTGGGGGCGGGCTTTCTCGAACCTGTCGCCCGACGATGGCGAACGCAGATCGCAGAATTGGCCAAAGCTGTAGCTCAATTTGAAGCCCTGCCGGAAGCGGATCACAATATGGTCGCTGGTGTTGTCCATCCTGAAGCTCTCTTTGGACAGACCATGGTGATCTTCCTGCGTGGTGGGGCGGAACATCCGCGCAATCTTATTAGGATCGACGCGACCCGCCATGTACTGATGGTCGAAGGTTTCAACACCGATATCGTCGATGCAGTTGGTGACACGCGCATGGCGCAGCAATGGAGCGCGTTACATTACGGGGACTACGCGGCTTACTACCTGGCGATGGCGTACGGCGTCGATCCAACCCCGGTGAGCGCGATCGAGGATCTCAAACAGCGGATTTCCGAATAATAAACCCGGGTAATTGACCAACACCAATGGAATCGATGTGGATGTGATGGTACCGAAATGAACCCGCGCAATCGTCGCCTACCTGCAACACTTGTTATCAGCTTTGGCGTGGTAATTGGCGCTGTACTTATCCTGCTGATCAGCGGGCCGCGCGTGGAGGCATTTTTCCCGCTGCCCGGTGGTGATAGCGTCTCATCCTTAAGCCGGATCCAGATCCAATTCAACCGGCCGATGGACAAACTCTCCGTGGAATCACGGATCCAGATCGATCCCGACACGAAGGGCATCTTCTACTGGGATGGGCAAAGTCTGCTCTTTGAGCCAGCGCAGCCCTGGCCCCCTGATAGCACGGTTACTATAACGCTTCGTGGGGGTTCCTCAGGAACCAACCGTGTGCCGATGATCGGCCAGCGTCAATGGAGCTTCAACGTCGGGCTGCCAAGTCTGGTATATCTCTGGCCGGCGGAAGGCAAAAGCGAGCTTTATCGCGTATCGCTGCAGCCGGAGAGCGAACCTCAGCGGATCTTTGAGAGTGAGACTGGTGTGCTCGAGTACAGTGCCACTCTCGATGGATCGCTGCTCATCTATGTTTCAAATCGTGATGGGGGCGGCACGGAGTTGCATGCACTTGACATGATCTCTCGAACGGACCGTCTGTTAATCGCATGCGAAGATGAGACTCCCTGCAGTGCCCCGGCGGTGTCACAGGACGGTACCTGGTTGGCCTTTGTGCAAGCGGAATACAGCCTTGGAGCTGCCGGGAGATTGCTTCTTTCTGGGACAAGTGTGTGGTTGTTGGACCTGGAAACTGGCGCAGAACCTGTCCAGATGAGCCCGGCCGACCACAGTGCCAGGAATCCCGGGTGGTCTCCTACGGGCTGGTTGATGTACTTTGACGACAACCTGAAAGCCATAGCTCTAGTGGATCCGGGCGATGGCATCCCCTTCAATTACATTCCATCGAGCCTGGGAATTCTGGGGAGTTGGTCGCCCGATGGTACCCGGCTGATTTATCCCGAACTTATCTTTCCTGATGCGCCGAGTGCTGACCAAACCTTACTCGACGCTGACAGCCCGCTATACTACAGTCATCTATTCATGGTCGATATCAACAGTGGCCGAACGCTGGATGTTTCCCCGGGTGGGGATTGGATGGTGGAAGACGCTTCTCCCAGTTTCAGCCCGGATGGCGGTTGGGTAGCCTTCACCCGTAAGTTCCTCGATCCAGAACGCTGGTCGCCCGGGCGGCAGGTATGGTTGATGAGCAGCGACCAGGCCGAGCTGATCCCCTTAACGGCGGAACCGAACGCCCTTTTCTCCTCCCTAGCATGGAGCCCCGATTCGCAACAGCTTGCTATCATGAAGAAAAACCTCTCCGACCTCGGTGCGCCTTCTGAGATCTGGATGGTGGATATCATAAGCGGTGAGACTTCTCTCATTGTAGAAGGAGGGTATTTGCCCGAATGGCTACCCTAGTAGAAATTGGACAAGCAGCACCTTCTTTTACGCTGTCGGACCTCAGTGGCAAGGCATACACATTGGAAAAGGCTGGCGGCAAGCTCATCCTTCTAGTTTTCTGGTCTGCCGACTGCCCCTGGTCTCAACGGGCTGATGCATTGATTGAGACCTGGAGGCGAGAGTGGAGAGAAGATGTTGCCGTGTGGATGATTGCCTCCAACAAGAACGAAAATCGGGAGGCGTTGGACCGGGCTGCGGCAGAACGTGAGCTAGAGGTTGTGCTGATGGATACTGATCAGCAAGTAGTAGATTTGTATGGCGCGGTGACCACGCCGCATTGCTTTGTTGTGGACCGGGAAGGGATCCTGCGCTACCGTGGCGCGATCGATGACATCACGTTCCGTCAGCGGGAGGCGTCCATCTTTTACCTTAAAGAAGCGGTCGATGCTCTGGTTGCGGGTGAGCCTGTAGAGCAGAACGACACACTTGCTTTCGGGTGCACGATCGTGCGCCTGGATCCTACAGCATCCTAGCCGGATAATCGCGTTCTCCTGAGCAAATACCCGCTGGAGCGATCCGATGCCAGAACCGACATACCTTAATTTGCACGCCGAGGATGGTCGCCCGCTGCGCCATAAATACTTGAGGCAAGAAGGGATGCCGAAAGGCTTGCTGGTCGTTCTGCCGGGGGATCATTATGGCGTTGACGGCCCGCTGCTCTATTATGCGAGCAAGAGTCTTCAAAATCTGGGATGGGACACAGCCGCCATCACGTATGGTTATCAATCCGCCGGGGTAGCTTTTTCGGTTTCGGCGATAGCCGAGATGCTCGCTGAGTGTCAGCGCGCCATTGAACGTCTATTATTGGAGCGGGGGTATGAACGACTCGTGCTGATGGGGAAGTCGCTGGGGGCGGCGCTGATAACGCTGCTCCATCAGCAGATGGCGTTGCCCACCTGGACCCGGGCAGTATACCTGACCCCTCCGCTGGGCAGCATGTTCAATCCCACATTTCTACAAGCCGAAACACCGGCGCTGGTCGCGTTAGGAACTGCTGACCGCTACTTTGATGCTGATAAACTGGCCGAGCTGGGACGATCCAGGCCGTTTACCTTGCTGCAGGTTGAGAAAGCCGATCACAGCATGAACGTAGAAGGCGATCTGGCGGCCAGCTTGCAGGCAGTCCATCAAGTGGTGGATGCGGTGGTTGATTTCGTTGGGGCGGGCGAGGATAGCCTGCCGTAATGCATACGACCTGCTAGCTTCCCGAGACCACCAGTTCAACGATTTCAGCTTCGATCGCCTCAAATAAGTCCTTGCTACGTAAAATGACACCCGCGTTTCTGATCCCGGCGCCGATCGAAAGGACCTCCTGATCGCACATCATCGCATCAGCAAGAATGCGCAGGGGTTGCTTCAGACCGATGGGGGATACAGCGCCAGGCGAAAAACCGGTGACCGCCAGAACCTCTTCATCCTCCGCAGTCGTGAGTCTCCGTACACCTAAAAAGTTCCGCAATCTCGACCAATCGACCTTGGCCGGGCCGGCCACCAGCACCAGGATGAAGGATCTATCTTCGAGACGGAACAACAAGGAACGAACGATTTGGTTGTTCTGCAACCCGCGTTCGGTTGCTGCCTGTTCGAGCGAGCGCAATGGGGATTCGTGGACGTGCAGCGTATGCTCAATCCCCAATTCGTCAAGCTTGCGAGTTACGGGCGTTGCCTTGGACATGTCCGAGATTGTACCGCGCACTCTTTGATATGATGGTTAGATGAAATGAGCGCTTCAGATGGTCAACAATCCGATCCAGGATTTAGGTACCTGAGCGTATATCGAAGTCTGTACACATTGCGTCGGAGCTTCGATATCCACCAGGAAAAGGCGCTTCGCATTTGGGATGATGATCCATCCAATGGAGATTACAATTAGTATGGTGCGTAATCCTGTTGAAGAATACTGGAGGAGAGTCAATGATTGAGGCAGGCACTCAGTTGAAACCGGACGTGAGCGAGCGAGATCATGTGCGGGGACCGCTCAATGCGCCCGTGGTTTTTGTTGAGTATGGCGACTACCAGTGCCCCCATTGTTTGCAAGCACACTCGATTGTGGGGGAGCTGCAGGAAAGAATAGGCGAGCGCTTTAGATTTATCTACCGACATTTTCCCATTCGTTCGTCGCACCCAAACGCGCAACATGCTGCCGAGGCGGCCGAGGCAGCCGGCGCACAGGGTAAATTCTGGGAAATGCATAACCTGCTCTTTGAGAATCAGGAGGCGCTGGACGATTCCAGTTTGATTACCTATGCCGAGCAACTTGGACTCGACAGGGAAAAATTCCAGACTGATCTAGAGAGCGGACGCTTCAAAGATAAAGTTGACGAAGACTTTCGGAGTGGGGAGCGGAGCGGCGTCAACGGTACGCCTACCTTCTATATCAACGGCCAGCGCTACGATGGTCCCTGGGACATTGAATCATTGCTCGAAGAGATCGAGCGGCCGATCGGTGTCCAGGTACGCAATCTCTTTAACCGCTTCACCCGTCTCCAGGCCTCGGGCGGTATCTTGCTGGTGATTACCACAATTGTGGCACTTTTCCTGGCGAATTCGAACTTTTCAACAGCCTATTTTGATCTATGGAAGACGGATTTAGCGATAACTTTTGGGGATATCGGTCTGTCCAAGTATTTATTGAAATGGGTTAACGACGGCTTGATGGTCTTATTTTTCTTTGTGGTTGGGCTGGAGATCAAGCGTGAACTCACCGTTGGCGAGTTAAATACACCGCGTAAGGCTGCTTTACCCTTGATGGCCGCCATCGGTGGTATGTTGTTTCCGGCCGCCATTTACGTCTTGTTAAACACAGGCAGCGCGGGGGGTATGAGGGGGTGGGCGATCCCGATGGCAACCGATATTGCCTTCATGCTGGGGTTGCTGGCACTACTGGGTCGACGGATTCCGCTTTCATTGCGGATCTTCTTCACGGCTCTGGCCATCGTTGATGATCTGGGCGCTGTATTGGTAATCGCTTTGTTCTACACCAGCGATATCCTATGGAGTGCACTTGGCGTTGCCGGGCTCATCATGCTGGTCCTGATCGCGCTGAACTGGGTGGGTGTGCGGAATCCGCTGCCCT
>JBFFMI010000008.1:0-30498 GCA_041554155.1 Anaerolineales bacterium | reverse complement strand
GTGGTAAGCAATGGCCCCCAGGATTTAGCATAGATGATATCGGCGTCCTTGGCGGCTGCGCGCATGTCATCCACAACCTCAAAGCCGGTTTTATACTTTTTAGCCTGCTCTTTCGCCTGCTCCATAATCTCTGGCATGAGCGTGAACTCCGGCGGATGCGCCAAGGTCACATCCATGCCGAAACGCGGCATCTGCAAAATCAGGGATTGCGGTACTGACATCGGTTTCAGATAGGAAGAAGCATAGGCCCATGAAACAACCATCTTTCTTCCTCGTAGATCGCGACCTTTCTTCTCGATAATCGTCATCAGGTCAGCCAGGCACTGATGGGGATGGTAATACTCACACTGCATATTTAAAATAGGCACCCTCGAGGCGCTTGCCACCAGATTGAGATAGCGATTGCCTATCCCCCAGTCCACATGGCGGATGGCGATCCCGTCAAAGTAGCGCCCGAAGATCTCCCCCATCTCCTTCTCAGTATCACCATGGGATATCTGCGTCGTGCGTGACTCGATGAAAGCAGCATGTCCACCGAGTTGAGCCATCCCGGCTTCGAACGAGCCGCGCGTGCGGGTGCTCGAAAAGAAGAACAACATCGCCAGCACCTTATCTCGCAAGTAAGCATGATCTTCTCCAAGCGCTCGCTTGCGTTTAAGGTCGAAAGCAACATCGAGGACGGTCTCTACCTCCTCCCGGCTAAAATCTAGATCACCGATAAGGTCGCGACCGCGTAGATCTGTCTGCATTTTCGTATTCTCCTGATAATCATCTCAGTATCGCCTCGGATGGAGGCGACAACAAGTTAGAGCTGCGAATTACTCGTACGCACCCAGAACGAGCGCCAGCAAACCCATGCGCATGACAACGCCGTTGAATGCTTCCTCCCAGTAGCGGGACCAGCGTGTGATATCGACGTCGGGTGGTATTTCGTCCATGCGCGGTAGGGAATGCAGCAAGATCGCATCCGACTTGGCTTTCGTCGATAATAGCTCACGCGTGATCTTATAGTTTGCCGGCGTGAGGTCGACATCACCTTCACGTTCATCACGAGATTTTGTGTAATCCGGTTGCACGACCGGCTCGACCAGGATCACATCGGCTTCGCTGATCGCTTGCTCTACATGCTCAGCCTCTTTGAAGTCCAGGCTATAGAGTTCCAGATCAGCCTTAAACTCATCGGTCAGCGACATCTCTGGAGGTGAGACGAAGGTAATCGGGCAATCAAACTGCGTCAGTCCGTATGCTAGTGAATGCATCGTGCGCATGCGCATATCGCCAACGGCAAGCCATTTCAAACCATCGAGGCGCCCTTTTTCGGTGAGAACGGTATAGAGATCGGTCAGGATCTGGGTCGGATGTTCACCCCAACCATCGCCACCGTTGATAATCGGGATCGAAGCCCATTTGGCTGCTTCATGTGGTGCGCCTTGCTGGAAGTGGCGCATCACAATGACGTCACCGTAGAACTCGAGCATCTTCACCGTATCCTTGATCGACTCCTGGTAAAAGTCGCCGGCGCGCGTCATCTTGGCGTCGGCAAACCCGGTAACCTGCCCACCGAGGCGGATCATCGCCGCTTCATGCGCTAACCGGGTACGGGTGCTGGGTTGATAAAAGGCGGTGACCAGGGTTTTGCTTGAAAGCAGGTCGGTGTTGCGGCGATCACGGGCAAAGGGTGCCACGCGGTCACAGATTTCGAACACTCGGAAAAATTCCTCGCGCTCAAAATCTTTTAGTGAGAGAATATCCCTTCCTGTAAAGCTTCGCATCTTAGGTGTTCCTCCTGAATTGCATTTCGAAAGTATGGTTTTGCATTAATTACACCTCGGTTGGCCGCCGAAGGACATGGAAGCGGAATGTCCCTGGCAAGTAATAACTGTAGGTATGATCTATGATAGTACCCTCCTGCGTGAACAGCCATCCTTCCAGGCAGAGTAGAACATCTCCCCGTTGCACGTTGAGCTGCCGGGCGACATCCAGAGGCGCTGATATCGCCATCACTTCAGAATGGGCGTGTGAGATAGCCGGGTGCTGGCGCTGGATCATCAGATCGAGCAATGATCCGCTGAAACCGGTCTCTTGAGTCTCCTTAGGGAACAGGTCTTCTGGCAAGATATCGACCAGGTATGCAACCGGGCGTTCGGCAGTTTCAATCACACGTGAAACCTCGACGACATCCAACCCATCAAACATATTAAATTGCTCCCGCTCTTCTGCGGTGGGTTGGCGATGGTTGACCCCTAGCGCGCCCATTCTAACATCCAGACCAATGCGCCTGGCCTGGCTCTCGATACTCTCAAGTGTTTCGATACCGCTTTCAATAATTTGTGGTGGAGAGGCTACCAGTGTGCCAACGCCTTGACGCCGGATGATCAACCCGCGCCCCTCAAAAACGCGCATCGCCTCGCGTAGTGTTGCCCGAGAAACACCAAACTGGCGTGCAAGTTTGGGCTCCGAAGGAAGGTATTCACCGGGCTCAAGCGAGTCGATCAGCAGCGTGAGATCGTCTATCACCTGCAAATAGAGCGGCTGCTTCGGCATTTTTTGCGTCTTCGCTTCGTCCACAACCATTCTCGGTCCCTGGCTTCTCAATCTTCAGTCCCAATGGGCTCTAAGACGGGGATAATCTTAAATTGCTCCACATCCACCAAGCCTCGATCAGAGAGCCGTAACGCTGGGATGACGACCAGTGCAAGAAAACTCAGCTGCATGTTTGCGTTGTGTAATGTACAACCACATGTTTTAAAAGCCGCAAGGACTTCTTCTGCTTTCCTGGCAACTTCAGTCGCAGGTGAATCAGACATGAGTCCGGCGATGGGAAGATCTGCCAGTGCCAAGGTTTCCCCTTCCTTCACAACGATCAGCCCACCCCCCACCTCGGCCAGGGAATTGGCTGCCAGTGCCATCTGTGTCTCATCTGTGCCAACGACGATCATCTGGTGGGAGTCATGCGCAACCGTTGATCCAATAGCGCAACCTGCTCCGAAACCAAAACCATGCACCAGGCCAACCTGAACATCACCCGTACCTTTATGGCGCTCAACTACCGCCACTTTTATCAGGTCATTGTCAAGATCCACCTTGACTTCCCCCTCATGCGCTTCAACCTCGAGGCGAAGATGCCGAGTCGGCGCCTGGTTTTCAATCACGCCAATCACATGCGCATGGAGCCTTCCATCGACTTCGCTCTCAAGGATGAAGTCCGATGCAGTGAGCGTTTTACCGAGATGGATCGATGATTTTACCTTCTCAGGATACGCAAATGACTCCAAAGTGATGCTTAGCTCTCCTTTTTGCGCAACAGGCGTGCCTTTGGCGATAACTATGCTAGGTTCAAAATGCCTGAGATCTTCTACGAGAAGAACATCGGCATAGCGACCCGGGGCAATCTGACCCACATCACGGGCAACACCGAAATGTTCTGCAGTGTTCAACGTAGCCATCTGGATCGCGGTCAATGGTTCCACGCCGACTTCGATTGCCCGACGAACAGCCCGATCCATATGACCGTCATTGACCAACGTGCCAGAGTGACTGTCATCAGTTACGAGGATGAAATGACGAGGATCTAATCCTTCTTCAGTCACTGCGCGAACCTGTGCTGCAACATCATGCCATGCAGAGCCATAACGCATCATAATCTTCATGCCCTGTCGCACACGAGCGACAGCGTCTTCCATGCGGGTTCCTTCATGATCATCCTCGGGGCCCCCCGCAACATAACCATGGAATGGTAAACCAAGGTCCAGCGACGCATAATGGCCACCGACAACGCCCCCTGCCGCCCGGGTGGCACCCATCTCGGCGTGCATATTCGAATCACCTGTAAAGACCCCCGGGAAATTCATCATTTCCCCCAACCCGATGATCCCTGGCCAGGTCATGGCTTGCTCGACTTCAGCAGGACCAATTGTGGCGCCGGGAGTTTCAAGGCCTGGTGCTGACGGAACACAGGATGGAACTTGCACCCAGACATGGATAGGTTGAATAGCGGCCTCATCGGCCATCAGCCGTACACCTTCCAAGCCGAAGACGTTGGCCATCTCGTGCGGATCAATAAACATGCCCGTGGTGCCGCGTGGGAGCACCGCTCTTACGAATTCTGTGATCGTAATCATGCCCGATTCGACATGCATGTGCCCATCGAGCAACCCTGGAACCAGATATTGATTGTGCGCTTCGATCACTCGTGTGCTCTCAGAGATGGTATGGGAAGCATCCGCTCCGACAAAAGCGATTCTCTCACCCTTGATGGCGATGGAGCTGTCCGGAATGATCTCTCCCGACTGGACACAGACCCACTGCCCACCGCGGATCACGATATCTGCTGGTTCGCGACCCATGGCTACTTCGACCAGACTCTGCGTCAAGGCAGTCCATTCTTCAGCGTTCATCTTCAGGTCTTCCTTTCTACGCCACCAGGTTGGCCAATCGAAGGGAGGCTTTGTTATGCACTTCGATGAGTTCCGGCAATTCAATCGTGGTGAGATGACCTTCGTACACAATCGGTCTTCCATGGACATAGTTGTAATCGACCCGGACCGGGTCACAGAGCACTAATGCAGCGACGGGGTCATGTTGAGCACCTGCAAACGCGAGCCGCCGCAAGTCGATCGCAATGAAATCCGCTGCCTTGCCCACTTCTAACGATCCAACATCATCTCGGCCAAGGACAGCAGCACCTCCGAGAGTCGCCAGTTCAAGTGCCTGGCGGGCAGTCATTAATGGTAGCTGCCCATCGATATCAGGTGCTACGGCCTCTCCAACGCGGGATAGCAGGAGTGCTTGTCGTGCTTCCGCCAACATATGTGAACTGTCATTGCTGGCTGACCCATCTACACCCAGACCCACATTTACCCCTTCTGCCCGGTAACGCCGCACCGGCGCGATGCCGGAAGCGAGTCGCATATTCGATGAAGGACAATGGGCAACACCTATCCCCGCACTGGCCATCCGCTTAACTTCATCAGGCAAGATGTGAACTGCGTGGGCAAACCAGACGTCTGAGCCCGCCCAATCAAGCGCCTCTGCATAAGCAAGCGGCCGACGACCAAATTCCTCAATGCAGAACTTTTCCTCATCAATTGTCTCGGCCATATGAGTATGTAATTTAACGTCATACGCACGGGCAAGTTTGGCGGATTCACGCATTAAATCTTCTGTGACCGAGAAGGGTGAGCAAGGAGCAACGACGATACGTGTCATGGCGCCAGGCTCTGGATCGTGATAGCTCGAGATCACACGCTCTGTATCTTTGAGGATTTCATCTTCGTCTTCGACAACACGATCAGGGGGTAGACCGCCCTGGCTCTCACCGAGGCTCATCGAGCCACGAGAAGCATGGAAACGCAGCCCGATGCTTTGGGCTGCTTCAATTTGTGCGTCAAGCGTGCAATCATTCGGAAAAATGTAATGGTGATCAGAAGCGGTTGTGCAGCCGGAGAGTGCCAGTTCCGCCAACCCGAGTTGAGTTGAGACATACATATCTTCCGCTCGCAGACCAGCCCAGATCGGGTATAAGGTTTTAAGCCATTGGAATAGATCAGCATCCTGCGCATCGGGAATCGCCCGGGTTAACGTCTGGTAAAGATGATGATGAGTGTTTATCAATCCCGGCAAAACGATGTGTCCTGATAGATCCAGGATTTGATCCGCCTTCTTTGGAAGTTGCTCCGACGGGCCAACCTGTTCGATCCACCCATCACGAATAAAGATACCCGCATCAGGTATCTCTCGGCGTTGTGCATCCAATGTCACAAGAAGAGAGGCGTTTTTGATAAGCAGTGTTGGCATCGTGATCTCCAACTTTCCGGGTAGAGTCTAGCACTCGTGACCCCAAGAATCAATTGTCAGACAACATCGCAACATGGATATAAACATCACGACCATTCAGAGGAATCAAAGCGGCGTCACATAGGCATGCGACGCCGCCATATACTTTTTTCGAATCGATCTATGGCAACATTCGTTGCGCAGATCGCAGGGTATTGTTGAGCAATCCAGCAATCGTCATGGGTCCCACACCCCCCGGTGAAGGCGAAATCGCCCCTGCCACTTCCTTGGCTTCATCAAAAGCAACATCACCGACGAGGCGATAACCACGTTTTGCCTCTGGATCATCTACCCTATTGGTCCCAACGTCGATCACATAGGCGCCTGGTTTGATCCAATCACCTTTGATCATCTCCGGTCGGCCAATGGCGGCGATGAGTACATCCGCCTCCCGACATACCCCGGGTAGGTCCTGAGTGCGTGAGTGACAAATTGTCACGGTCGCATTTTCCTTGACCAGTAGAAGTGCGGCCGGCATGCCTACAATGTTGGATCGTCCAACCACGACAGCGTTTGCGCCTTCCAGCTTCGCTCCCGCCTTCTTTAATAAGACGATGCAACCGGCGGGCGTACAAGGCACAAACAACGGTTCCCGCCCTTTTTGTGCAAGTCGGCCCATATTGATCGGATGAAATCCGTCGACATCCTTTTCAATGCTGATGGCCCTCAATATGGCTTCCTCATCAAGGCCTGCAGGGAGTGGTAATTGAACCAGGATGCCGTGAACTGTCGGATCGTCGTTCAGTTGTTTCACCAGGGTTTCAACTTCTTCCTGGGATGCATCATCCGGCAGCGTATGACCGAAAGACTCGATCCCCACCTCGGCACAGGCTTTCTGTTTCATGCGAACATAGGTCTGCGAAGCTGGATTTTCACCGACCAGCACAGTCGCTAATCCCGGCCGCGTCCCCCCCGCTGCGAGCAGCTCCTCAACCCCCTTGGCAACCTCTTTCCTTATATTTTCGGCGATTGCCTTGCCATCGATAATTCTAGCCGTCATATTCTTCTCCCTTATTGAATGGGTTTCTCGCTGCAAAGGTCTAACTAAACTTGGCCCTTTCGATTATGCCCCAGTCCTTCGCATCGCTTCAAGTACGTAGGTATGGCCGGTGACCTGACACCTTTCCTATCCCGGTGCATCGGGCAGAGATGCTGCGAAGTGTGATGACCACTACTTTAGAAAGATTTCGGCGGGATTGCAGGACTAACAATGGGGGCAATCTTGTTTTTGATCCGGGATTGTTGAGGAGCCGGAAGATATCGATTAAGGAACCGGTCGCCATGCAGCGTCAAAATCCCAGCCATCACCCGTTGTGATTTCTCCGTAATTTGAGCAGCTTGCACGGATGATCGCGATGTTGTGGTTCACGCCGTCAGGCCAGGTTTCAAAGATAATCCACTGCCCATCGGTTGACCAACTAGGTTCGCCCATCGTCTGTGATGCCAGGGGACCCTCCGGACAAACCCGTAACTCTCGCCCACCGCCATCCCCAAAGGGCGAGACGATCAAACGCGGGAAACCATTGAGATAGCGTTCGAAGAGGATCAAGCTGCCATCAAAGGACCAGGAGGCATGACTGTCGGATTGGCCGGCGCCGGTCGAGTAGCGGCGGATATCCCCACCCTCAGCTGGCATAATAAAAACCTCTTCCGCTCCACCACGTGTGCTCACAAATAGCATTTGCGAGCCATCCGGGGACCAGACGGGTTGGCGGTTTTGTGCAAGATCGTCGGTCAGATTTTTCACATCTGTCCCATCCAGATTCATGACATATATCTGTGGACGATTATTTCGGACAGACGTAAAGGCCAGACGGTTACCATTTGGATCCCAGGCGGGGTCGTAATCTCCTCCAGGAGCAGTCCTGAGTTGGCGTGGATCGCTTGCATTCCCCTCCTGATCGACGTCGATCAGCCATAGGCTGGAGCCAGCGTATTGATCCACGTTGAGACGGCAAGGAGAAGTGAAGATCAATTGTCTGCCCGTTGGTGACCAGGCCGGTTGGCAAGCGCCATCCTCAAGGTTTGTCAGCGGACGCTCACCCGTACCATCGATATTCACTAAATAGATCTGCGGGCGGCCATCGCGATTGGAGGCGTAAGCGATCTGCCCCCACCCGCCTCCGGTAGGGGTTGAGGTTGCAGGAAGCGGCTCGGTCGGGGCAATCACCACTTCAAGCGTGGCTGTTGCGCCCTGCTCACCAGATGTGGGGCTTGGTAAAACTTGATCCGGTGTGGAAGTATTGAAGAGTACACCTGCTGGTGTCGGGTCCTCCATTGGCGGTGTTGGAGATTCAGGTGAGCCAGCGAATAACGTAGCGATCCTTGGTCCAACACTGGGTAGCGAGGCAACTGCGCCGATGGCAATTAAAACTACCGCGAGCCCACCTACCAACAGGGGTCGGACACGCCGTTTTCGGATTCGCTGCACAGCCAGTGGTCCCGTTGCACCGTTAAGTTTGACGGTTTTGCTGGGCACCATCGTGCGTTCGAGGTTTGGATAGCTCCGGACTACAGTTTGCTGCCCAGAACGCGTGGCGCTGTTAAGGGCGATTGCCATTTCAGCGATCGTCTGATAACGCTGGGCAGGATCGACGTGCAACGCCTTGTTCACCACTTTTGCCAACGCGGGTGTGATCTCTGGATTTCGCTTTCGCAGCGGGGTAAGTTCTTCCCGCCCCATGGCCCGTTCAAGCGAGTCCTCGGGGATCGTTGCCGTTAACGCAGCGTAGACGGTCGCGCCAAGCGAGTAAACATCCGTCCGCGGGTCTGTCCGTCCTGTGCCGTATTGCTCAGGGGGTGAGAAGCCCGGTGTCATCGCCTTGGCTCCGGTGGTTGTCGCACCATCCACCTCGACCACCTTCGCCAAACCGAAATCCACCAGCATTGCCCGCCCATCGGGCATGATCTTGAGATTGCCTGGTTTGATGTCCCGGTGAAGGATGGGTGGCGTGCGGCTATGTAAATATGCCAGGGCATCCGAGATCTCGAGGAACCATGGCAGGCACTCCTCTTCGGGAATCGCCCCTTCACTCTCCAGTCGCTCTCGCAAGTCCACACCCTGGATAAAGTCCATCACCAGGTACTGGCCCTCGCCCTCAATGACGAAATGATCGGTCACACGCGGTAGATTGGGGTGGCGTAGACTGGCCAGGATCGTAGCTTCACGTCGGAACTGGCGGGCATACTCCTCGGTTGTGAATAGATTCTCTTTGACAGCCGTGCCCACGCCCAGGTTAATATCAAAGGCTTTGTAGACAGCGCCCATCCCGCCCTGACCAAGGACGCCTTCAATGCGATAGCGATGTCGTAAAATGCTTCCAGTTTGGAGGGGCATAGATTTCTCAGGACGAGGTGATTTGGAAACCGAGTTCATTGTAGCAAAGGGGTATCGATTTGACTACCATGATCAGAGTCCTGATAACCCTCTGTAAGTACTCCCGCGCGCGTGTATGAAATTTTCCAGTTAAGCCAGCGATACCAATCGTAGACTCACGCTCCATAAAGAGGTACCCTATCTCTCGTATGCCTTTTGATCGATTTCTGCCAAGCTCTATCTTAACCACCCTCATCGCTGGTACCCTGATGCTCTCACTGGGCGCATGTTCCCCGCGCCAGGTGACCATGCCGGTACCCAACGCTCAACCCAAAAACCTGTCCGAACCTTCCCCGCTCCCTTCTCCGGTTACCCCCGAGATTCCATTGAACCCAACCAATCTCCCGCCAACACAGGTCAGCCATACTCCTACTCCAACCCCCAATCCAAATCCGGGGCCGCCGCTGGTGATCGGCACTTCAGTAGCCGGGCGACCCATGCAGGTATACAGCTTTGGCGAGGGGGATACCTATCGCATGCTGATTGCGGGGATTCATGGGGGTTACGAGGGGAATACCATCCGCCTGGCCGATCAGTTGATCCAGATTTTGCACACCCGACCCGATCTGATTCCTGAAGGGATTACCCTCTATATCCTACGGGCACTCAACCCGGATGGAGAGGCCCGCTCCAGCAGTTACAAAGGCCGGGTCAATGAGAACCTGGTTGATCTCAACCGCAACTGGCCCTCACACTGGCAGAAAGCCTGGCCTTTGGAAGGTTGCTGGACCTATACCTACGTCACGGGAGGGACTCATCCAGCTTCTGAACCTGAGGTAAAGGCGTTAATGAATTTTTTGATCACCTATCAGGTCGAAGCGCTGATCAACTACCACAGCGCCGCCCTGGGCATCTTCCCGGGCGGACAACCCCCGGACACCGCTTCACTCAGCCTTGCTGAAACCATCGCCACTGTCAGTGACTATCCATATCCTCCGATCGATACAGGCTGTATGTACACTGGGCAGTTAATCGATTGGGCTTCTGATCAAGGGATCGCTGCCATCGATATCGAGCTCACAAACCATAACGACACCGATCTGATCCAGAACCTGAGGGTATTAGAGGCATTTTTGGGATGGACCAGTCCACCAATTCAATCCAATGAATAAAGGTCATCTCAGACGAGATGACCTTATGGTACGGTTTTAGCTGATCCGTTCTCAGGTGATGTGCTAAGCTTCGTCAGCTTCTGCCGCTTTTGCCTGTCGAGTTTCTCGCCGGATTTCGACCAGGGTGATGATCAAGGCTCCCAATCCACGAAAGATCATATATGGAAAAAGCCCAAACCAACCGATGTAGGGTGTCAGGCAGGCGAGGGTCCCGATCGACCCGGCAAAAATCAGAGGGCGATTACCCAGTTGCCCTGGAAAGAGCCGCTCTTTGAGTACCAGCATCATCGCAGTCATGCCAAAGATGGTGCCCAACAGCAATGCCAATCCAATAACAAAGCCCAGCACAAAAAGGACACCCCCACCAGCGTTCTGGCCAATGGCTATAAGCCCCAAGCCCACCGCCACAAGGAATAATGTATTGACGAACCCAGTCACGAAGGAACGGGTGGCGCGCTCTGTCGCTGCCGTTTTCGTTCGTTCGAGAATACGGTTGAAGAAGGCATTCACAACCAGAAAGAGAGATACGAGGCAGATCCCTGACACAACGATCAGGAAAAGGATGGGAACGATTTGGTTCATTCTGACCTCCGACAATTCAAGGATTAGGGATGAGAATCCCCAGGTTGACCATTGACTCGGAGCAGGTAGTGATTGCCCAAGAGCCATACAATAAACCCCAGCAGGATGGCATAGGCCATTAATGTCCCACTCTCACCAAGCTGGGGGATCCGGTCCAGGATGTCCACGCTGGAAAACGGCCAAGACAGCCATGGCTCGAATACGGCGACCAACTCCGCTGCGAAGCCATTAAACATTGTGAGAATTGCCAGGAAAGGTTGCGATAACCATCCGAGCAATTCATCGAACTCTTGAAGCATGGAAGCCCTTTGCCACCCGGAAGCAGCAATGATCGCCACAAAACATGCTTGCGCCACCAAGACCCACTTCACCCAACCCTGTCTTGCAGATCTTTCCTGCATACGTGCCAATACCAGGGGTTCGAAATCTGCACCATGTTCCAGGTCGGGCAAGTGCTCGATCTCTACAAAGAGCACCTGCCAGCTCTCCAGTCTATTGGTACATTCTGCACATTGATCGAGGTGCAGCTTGACACTCGATCGCGCCTCAGCTTGAAGCTCGCCATCCAGATATTCCTGAATCACTTCATCGGCAATGTGCTCGATCGATTTAGACATGCGGTGATAACCTTTCGGCCAGGAGTTTGCGAGCCCGAAAAAGATGGCTCTTCACATCGCTCAGTGGAAGCCCCACAGCTTCGGCGATCTCCTTGTAGCTCAAATCAAAAAAATGGCGTAACTCGATGACAACCCTATAAGCTGCCGGAAGATCAAGAATGGCTTCACGAATGGCTTCTGACCTTTCTGCTTGTACTCTGGCTACTTCCGGGCGCTCAGCGACGTTCTGAATGCTGCCTTCAAGTTCATCCTCTAATGGGAATAACGTGAATTTACGCCGCTTGAGGCTGTTCAAACTCATGTTCGCACCAACTCGACGGATCCAGGGCCCAAATGGCCGATCCGGATCATACGTTTCCAATCGATCATGCGCACGCAGAAAAGTCTCCTGCGTCATATCTTCAGCCTCCAGACGCTCACCCATGATCCGATAGCAAACGTTGAACACGGAAGTTTGATAACGTTTTACAAGCTCACCGTAAGCCTGTTTATCCCCACCAAGAGTCATGGTTACCAGGCTGCGGTCCGATACTTCAAGCATATCTATACAGTACTACAAGCTCTTTAGAAGGAAAGTTGCAGGCAAAACGGCTATGCAATCCGGGAATCTAGATCCAAAAGCAACAGCCACCCGGAAGGTGGCTGCGCAGAGTGATGTGCAATTGAAGCTTGCGATGCAAAGGTTAACGGATGCGGCCGGCGGTACCCCGTAATCGATTGATCGCCTGCGATTCGATCTGGCGAACACGCTCACGTGTGATCCCCATCTTGTTGCCAACTTCCTGCAATGTGTGGGCACGACCATCCTGGAAGCCGTAGCGCAACATGAGAACCTGAGCTTCACGCATAGGCAAGGCGTCGAGCACCTCGCGCACCTGCTCCTCTTTCATGTTTTGCATCGTTGATTCTTCAGGGGAAGCCGTTTCCTCATCGGGAATTACATCAGCTAGCGTGCGATTGTTATCTTCGTCTTGTGGCAACTCAAGTGAGATAGGAGCCAAACTAATGTTCAAAGTATCGCGGATCTGTTCCGGGGTCATATCCATTGCCTCAGCTAATTCAAGCTCATTTGGCTCACGACCCAGTTCTTGGATGAGTTTGTTCTTCATAAATGAAAGCCGGTTAATTTCAACACTACGATGCACGGGTAGACGAATCGTGCGGGCGTTATTATCGATAGCCCGGGTGATCGCCTGGCGAATCCACCAGGTGGCATACGTGCTGAAGCGGTTACCGCGCCCCGGATCAAATTTCTTGGTCGCACGGATCAAACCGATAATCCCCTCATGAATTAGATCCACCAGCGGGATACCGCGATGTGTGTACTTCTTTGCAACACTGACGACCAGACGAGTGTTTGCCATGAGCAGACGCTCACGGGCTGCAGAGCCATCATCGATGACCCGCTGGAGATCCTTCCGTTCACGCTCCGTTAAACCGCCTTCCGCCAATTGTTGCCGAGCCTGGCGAGCGCTGGCGATACGTTGGGAGAGGGAAACTTCTTCATCCGGCGTTAACAAGGGTGTTTTGGTGATCTCCTCGATATACCGGTCCTTCATACTGTTGGGATCGATATTGAACTCAACCAATTTATCCACGTTTTTACCCTCACTCTCACCACTACAGTCACAGCGGTGAGTCTACAAGCCTTCTCTTTGATTTCCGTTAACCTTCAGTTTTCTGCTCCAAGGTTTTAGACACAAATCGCAATTTTTTCTAATCTTATCATAATTATCAACATATCCCAATATTACACAATTGAAATGGTATTGTCAATATCTTGTACGTACCCTGTTATGAAAGGTCGGACCATCGCTCCGGTTATTAAAATAGATGGTTCCAGTGCCCTCATTCTTACCCTCTGGATACGAATAGGCTTGCACTTGTAATGACAGCGCCACATACCCCTTTCCGTGAACTGGAGCACGTGACAGTTGTGCTATTGTGTTGGGGCGGATGCTCACAGTGTATTCCCAGCCGTGCGCGGTATAATCCCAAGCACTGGGAGGTAGGCATGATTGAATTCACCGATATGGCAAAGGTAAAGGTTGCAGAGTTGCTCGCTTCAGAAGAGCATGATGGCATGGCATTACGGGTCCAGATCCTAGGGCGTGGTCCCGGCGGCTTCCGCTACTCCATGCGATTCGTCCAGGAAAATGAGATTGAAGAAGCGGATAAAAAGTTAACCATCGACAACTTCAATGTTGTGATTGATGAGGACAGCCTGGAGAACCTTCAGGGCGCAACGGTTGATTTTAAAGAGGACAATTTTCAGCGTGGCTTCGCGATCGACAACCCCAATCCAGTTTGGAAGGACCCGATCGC
Organism: Anaerolineales bacterium; assembly: GCA_041554155.1. Classification (GTDB taxonomy): domain Bacteria; phylum Chloroflexota; class Anaerolineae; order Anaerolineales; family E44-bin32; genus E44-bin32. The sequence continues at coordinate 16,651 of JBFFMI010000008.1, read as the reverse complement.
ACAATCGGTCCAAGAGCTGCTCGATTCAAAGATCAATCCGGGACTTGCCAGTCATGGTGGATTTGTCTCCCTGCTCGAAGTTAAAGAAGACACAGCATTTATCGGTTTTGGTGGGGGCTGCCAGGGCTGCGGTATGGTGGATGTGACTCTAAAGCATGGCGTTGAGGCGATGATCCTCGAAGAAATTCCCGAGGTCAAGCAAATTGTTGACACCACCGACCATCACGCCGGAGAAAACCCCTATTATGCATCCAAGGAAGGCGCAAATTCCCCGCTCTCCTGATCAACACCATTACATAAAATTCAACAAAAAGGCCCTCCGCATGGAGGGCCTTTGAGCTTAAGTCCGATCCTTGTGGACTAGATATCCAGGTTGCGAACCTCTTTTGCGTGTGTCTGGATAAATCGTCTGCGAGGCGGGACAGCTGCACCCATGAGCATATCAAAGGTGCGGTCTGCCGCAGCCGCATCCTCAATGGTGACCTGAAGCAATATGCGGTTGCCTGGATCCATTGTTGTTTCCCAGAGTTGGGTTGGATTCATCTCACCCAGCCCCTTATAACGTTGCAATTGGACCCGCTCACCATCCACAGCCATTTCCTTTATCACTTTTTCGCGCTCGGCCTCAGTATAGGCATAGCGCAATTTCTTGCGATGCTCCAGGCGATACAGTGGTGGTTGGGCAACGTAGAGATGCCCTTCTTCAACCAGCTCAGGCATATAACGGAAGAAGAAGGTCAACAACAAGGTGCGAATGTGGCTACCATCAACATCGGCATCGGTCATGATAATCACACGACCGTAGCGCAGACCTTCAAGATCAAAGGTCTCACCGATACTGGTGCCCAAAGCCGAAATCAACGCCTTGACCTCATTGTTCGACAAGATTTTATCCAGCCGGGCTCGCTCCGTGTTCAGGATTTTGCCGCGCAGGGGCAGGATCGCCTGAAAATGCCGATCGCGACCTTGCTTTGCAGAACCGCCGGCCGAGTCACCCTCAACAATATATAGTTCACACTTATTGGGATCTCGCTCGGAACAGTCGGCCAGCTTCCCCGGCAACGTCAGGCTTTCCAGGGCGCTCTTTCGGATAACCAGATCACGCGCTTTACGCGCCGCGTCGCGAGCCCGTGCAGATGTGAGGCACTTCTGCACGATCGCCCTCGCTGCGCGGGGATCATTATCCAGGAACTCGCTGAAGGCCTCACCCAGCACCTGCTGCACTTGAGTCTGGGCTTCGGCGTTCATTAATTTCACTTTGGTCTGACTTTCGAACTGTGGGTCGCGATGCTTGACGCTCACAATCGCGGTCAAACCCTCACGGGTATCATCCCCGCTGAAGTTATGGTCCGCATCTTTCAATAAGTTGTTTTTACGGGCGTAATCGTTGATTGTGCGTGTTATAGCTGCACGCATCCCGGTCAGGTGTGTTCCACCATCAACGGTGTTGATCGTGTTGGCGAATGAATAAACCGATTCGGCGTAGGCATCGGTGTACTGCAACGCGACCTCAATGCCTGTCCCCTCAACTTCCTTGTCTACCCACACAACGGGATGTAGCACATCGCGATTGCGATTCAAATAGGACACAAATGACGTGATTCCGCCCTCGAAATAGAAGCTGATCTCCCGGTCAAGACGTTCATCGACATAGTGGATCGTCACTCCGCGTGTAACAAAAGCCATCTCACGCAAGCGCTGAACAAGCGTCTCGAAACGGTAATCAAAGCTTCCCTTGAAGATGGTCTTATCGAACATGAAGGTGGTTTTCGTGCCGGTTTCATTCTTCCCGGCCTTGCCGATCACCTCGAGCGGCGCAGTGGGAGCACCTTTCTCGTAGCGTTGAAAATGGATCTTTCCGGCGCGCTTTACCTCAACTTCGCACCATTCGGAGAGTGCGTTGACAGCTGAGACGCCAACACCGTGCAATCCACCAGAGACTTTATAGCCTTCGCCGCCAAACTTGGCGCCAGAATGCAGGGTCGTCATGACGATCTCCAGCGCCGGCACCTTCTTCTGCGGGTGTAAATCAACGGGGATACCGCGACCGTCATCCTCAACCGTCACACTGCTATCCGCATGGATCGTGATATCGATCGTCTTGCATTCGCCAGCCAAAGCCTCGTCGATCGAATTATCGACTACTTCGTAGACCAGATGGTGCAATGCCTTGACATCTGTGCCGCCAACATACATACCAGGTCGACGTCGAACAGCTTCCAGTCCTTCCAGGACCTGAATATCCTTGGCACCGTAGCTACTCTTTTTTGTCGTTCGCTTCGCCACGCTTTTACTCCTTAACCGTTATCCTCTGGATCATCCATCTGATCCTGGTTTATTTGATCCGACCGAGATAGGCTGATGCGTGTGCTCATCTCATCAATTCTTGCCAGGAGCCACTGTCGTCTACCCTGGAAGAACGCATAGCTGCCCGCCAGGATGGTTGCGCTCACGAAAGCGTGCCCCAGGATTGCGAGTATGTTGAACCAGGACCCGTCATCAGGCAAGCTCCAGACCTGGGCAGTGCTAAACCACAACAAGATAAACGCCATTAAGATGTAGCCGAAGGCACCGATGAAGTTCCAACGCACAAGCCAGAGGCTCTGTTTCAGCGCCTGCCAGACTCCCATCTCATAGCGAAGGATCCCATGTGGCGTAAACGCAAGGTAAACAGCGGCAACGAAAAGCAATGGCAATCCTATATACACCAACCCTTGCCCAGAACCAATCAGTCCTGTGATGAACAGAACCAGTGTGCCGCTAATGTATCCAATGCACCCCAGGATCATCAACCTGCCCCAGGCTAGCCAGAAACTCCCAATCTTCGCCCCTGGATCAACCTGCTTGATCAACCAGCGGTTATAAATCGCGCCAGCGCCAATACCCAGCACTGTTATCCCCAGCCATGCAAGAAACACTTGCTCGAGTGAGCTTAGCGAGACGGAGAGGACATCTCCAAGGGGCGATGTCGCTGGCATGCGCATCGCCATCAGGCTCGGTAGCCCAACAAGCAGGCTTGAAAAAACCGAGAACAGAATATTAAAGGGCATACCTGCTGGCAATGGACTAAAGGCCGAAAACAGGTTGAATCGGTCAACGAAAACCGCCAGAGTCTCCCTTATCGCACTTGCTTGTTCCACCAGAGCAGGGTCGGTTCCGATTGGAGCGACCAGCTCAGTCGTCAGGGTCTCAATTAATCCCGGTATCGTTAAATGCGGACCAAACCACAAGAATACATCTAATATCAGCGAAGGCAGGATTAAAAGGGGTCTGGCAGCTATTCGATCAAACCCGGTTGCTAAGGCTCTGAAAACGCTTATCGGCCGAGTTGTCCAGTCTGTACCGAGTTTGTCCACAAAACCTGATTTTACCATAGCAGCCAACCCTGGGATATACCCCGGGTGTGATTCCCCACCCTTTTTGCCTCAGCCCGGTGATAGAAATTGACCGCTTCGGCGGCCTCCATTACAATCGCCACGCTTAACCATTATGCCCACCTCCACAGTAATCGCCCTTCTTTCGGATTTCGGCATCGACGACACCTATGTCGCTGCGATGAAAGCTGTGATCTTGTCAAAAAATCCATCAGCGCACTTGCTAGATCTAACACATGCTATCCATCCCGGCGATCTTCAACAGGCTGCTTTCGAACTCTGGCGCATACGCCCCTACTTGCCCGAACAGACGGTCGTCGTTGCAGTTGTGGATCCTGGGGTCGGGACCAGCCGCAAACCAGTGGCTATCGATTTTTCCGGCCTCCGCTGCGTCGGACCCGACAATGGCCTTTTTAGCTATCTCCTTGAAACAGAACCCCAATTTTCAGCGGTGGAACTCCACCCGAGCCAATTAGGCCTCGGCAACATCAGCAGCACATTTCATGGGCGCGACCTTTTTGCACCGGCGGGCGCGGCAATTGCTTCAGGCACCGAAATATCCAGCCTGGGTCCGGACTTGATTGACCTCACACGCTTACCCACACCCACCCTCAAGGCAAAACCAGGGAGCTCGATTCAGGGCGAGTTGATCCATATCGACAATTTTGGCAACCTCATCAGCAGCATAGGGCGACTTGAATTGAAAGACCGGAGGATCCACTTCACCCCCTGGCTTGGTAAAAGTCAACCATTCGAGTTCCCGAAAGAACAGGTTAGAATTCATGTTGGCAGCGCAGGGCCGCTCAAACTGATGGAAACGTTTGGAGCTGTCGAATCCGGAAACCTGCTGGGGTATATCGGCAGCGCTGGTTTGCTCGAGATTGCAGTAAGTCAGGGGCACGCCGCAAGGACCATCCAGGCTCAGCGCGGGGATCCGATCAGTATAGACATTGAAACTTAAGGATGCGATATGCCTGCCTTTTTGATTGAAGGTGGTAATCCCCTCCATGGCGAAGTGACGCCCTCTGGAAACAAGAATGCTGCGTTACCACTGCTTACCGCTTGTCTTCTGACCAGCGAGCCGGTGACGCTCAAGAATGTCCCACGTATTGGCGATGTGCTGATTATGCGAGAGCTGCTTACCAGCCTGGGAGTCTCCTTCGAGGATCTTGATGAGCATACCTGGAGGATCCAGGCCAGCGAGCTCCATCAAGCGGATCTGGATCCGGAGCTTTGCCGCAGCATTCGCGCTTCGATTTTGCTTGCTGGCCCTATGCTCGGGCGCGAGGGCGGGATCGATTTACCACCACCTGGTGGAGATGTGATCGGCCGCAGGAGAGTTGACACCCACCTGCTAGCGCTTGAAAAATTAGGGGCGCGCGTGCGATATAGCGAACGCGAATTCTCCATGCACGCAAAACGACTTCAGGGCTCGAAAATCTTGCTTGATGAGGCAAGTGTGACCGCCACGGAGAATGCCATCATGGCATGCGTCCTGGCCGAGGGAATCTCGACCATCCACAATGCGGCCTCCGAACCCCATGTTCAGGAATTGTGTCAATTCTTGAACCAGTTGGGGGCTAAAATCCATCATATCGGATCCAACACCCTGGAAGTTGAAGGGGTCGAGGAACTTAAGGGTGGAGAACACACCATCGGTCCCGATTACCTTGAAGTTGTCAGCTTGATCGGGGCAGCCATCGTAACCCGGGGCGAAATCCGAATTCGCAAAGCGAGTCCGGATACCCTGGATATGGCCCGGCTCGTCCTTCGAAAACTGGGGGTCCATTGGGAGGTTGAGGGTGACGACATCCTGGTCCCTGAGAAGCAGGAGCTCAAGATTCAACCTGATGTCGGTGGCATGATCCCACAGATCAGCGTGATGCCCTGGCCAGCTTTCCCTACCGATCTCATGAGCATCGCCATAGTCATGGCCACCCAGTCAACGGGCACAGTTCTCTTCCATGATTGGATGTATGAAACCCGCATGTTCTTCATCGATAAACTTGTTTCCATGGGAGCGAGGATCATCTTGTGCGATCCCCACCGCTCGATCGTCCAAGGCCCCAGCCAACTCTATGGCGAAAGCCTGGAGAGTCCGGATATCCGGGCCGGTTTGGCGCTGACCCTTGCTGCCCTTACCGCGAAGGGGACATCGCGCATCCGCAATATCAACCAGATCGACCGTGGCTATGAACGCATCGACGAAAAATTATCACAACTGGGCGCCCACATCGAACGCGTTGATTAGCAAGAGCCTGCTGTAACAATCACCACCCAAATGCTTAATGTTGGATCCAATAAGTCTCGCCGGCCGTTTGGCTTATCGCATCCCGATTCCGTTGACCGACCTTAAGCGCTGCGGTATAATCGCACGATTGCAATCTTGACAGCGCTATTGCTGTTGTTAGGGAAGGTATGGAATGCCGAAACGAACCTATCAACCGAAGATCCGACGACGGGTACGCGTTCATGGTTTTCGCAAACGCATGAAGTCTCGCGGAGGCCGAGCGGTCATTAAAGCACGCCGTGCTCGCGGTCGACACCGGTTGTCTGTACGTATGAATAAACACGTCAAGAAGATTAACTGGAAGGCGTGATAGCGGATAGATCCCTGAAGTTTGCTTGGGCGAACCCGGAAGGGCGGATGAACCGCAAAAACCGGCTCACCAGCTCGACCGACTTCAAGCGGGTGCGGCGCACTGGACGATCTTATGCCCACCCGTTTCTTGTTCTCGTCGCAGCTCCCAATGATCTTGAGCTCTCGCGTTTCGGGTTCACAGCGGGCCGGTCGGTTGGTGGCGCAGTGCAACGTAACCGTGCCAAACGCCGGATGCGAGCCGCTCTCCAACAACATCTCGCCTCTATCCAACCCGGCTGGGATACGATTCTCATCGCCCGACCAGCGATTCTCGACGCACCCTGGCAAGACCTGGTCCGCTCACTCGGGGGACTCTTGAGGAAATCCGAGCTACTCTATGACGACAATTGACCATCAACATGAAGAGCCCTCGCTAAAGGATATCCCGCTGAATTGGCGAACCATTCCTCGCCTACCCGTGCTCTTCTTGATCCGCCTTTATCAGAAAATTATTTCACCTGCACTCCCTGCGGGCACATGCCGCTTCCACCCAACCTGCTCACATTACAGCTTTCAAGCTATCGCGAAATATGGGCTGATCAAGGGTGGGGCTCTCTCAGTTTGGCGGGTGTTGCGCTGCCAGCCCCTGAATCCCGGAGGGTTTGACCCTGTACCATAGGAGAACGATGAAAGACTTACGAATGTCACCTACAATCAAATTCTTACCCTGGATGCTCTTATTAGCCCTGGTACTAACGGGCTGTGGTGGGGGACCCATCCAGGCTTCGAGCTGGCCCGGCGTAACCGTTGCAGACGACACGCTCTACATTGCTTATAACCAGTATGTGCTCGCGTACGATCTTGAAACCGAGCGAGAAATCTGGCGGTACCCAGCTGAGGTTGATCGAACCCAGACCTTTTATGCACCCCCAGCAATATCAGATGATGGTCTCGTGATCATCGGCGGGTACGATCAGAAAGTGTACGCGCTTTCCACGAGCAGTAATCGTCCCGAGACTGTCTGGGTCTTTGAGGGGGCTAGCGACCGCATCATCGGCGCGCCGGCCACCAACGCAGAAGTGGTCCTGGTCCCTTCGGCTGATCACAAGCTTTATGCGCTGGGTCTGAGTAATGGGCAACCCATTTGGGACCAGCCTTTTGAATCAAGGCATGCGCTCTGGTCCGCCCCACTGATCGACGGAGATACCGTTTATCTGGCTTCGCTCGATCACAGCCTGTACGCGCTGGACCTTAAGAGCGGTGCAGTGCTCTGGGAGAATGACCTCGGCTCAGCGATCTCGGATACACCCTCCTTGAGCAATGGGCTTTTGCTATCGGGGACCTTTGAAGGGATCCTCTTCGCGCTCGATAAGGAAAGCGGACGAGAAGTATGGCAATTTGATTCGGGTTCAGCCATCTGGGGCAACCCTGTGGTTGAGGATGACGTGGTTTACGTTGCCAACGTTGGCAAGGAAGCCTTTGCGCTCGATCTCGACAATGGCGCGCAGATTTGGCAACAAACGCTGGCAAGCTCAGCTTCAACCTCGCCTATCACCAGAGATGAGCTGGTTTACTTTGTCTCCGAGGAAGGCGCTGTAGAAGCCTTCCAGAAAAACGGGGGGGATCCTGCCTGGCCCAGCAACGCCTCGATCTTGGGTCGTTTACTGGCGGATCCCATCCTCGTCAACGATGAACTCTTTGTTCCAGTGATGGATAATACCGAGTGCGTCGTTTTCGGTATCAATGCCGAAACCGGTAGCGCCCGTTGTGTCATCCAGCTGGATGAAAGCTAAAGGGTAGGTCCAGAAATGTGGAATACACTAATTCTCGAACCAGCGATTAATGCCTTGATCTTTATCTATGATTTGCTGGGCCAGAATTTTGGCCTGGCTATCATCGTGTTCACGGCACTGGTCAGATTGATCACGCTGCCCCTCACATACCAACAGATGCGCAGTTCAATGGTCATGGCCGATATCCAGAAATCAGATCGCTTCAAGAAGATGCAAGCAAAGTACAAGAATGACAAGCAGAAGATGTCGGAAGAGCAGATGAAGCTGTTCCGCGAGGTTGGCTACAATCCCTTTAGCGGATGCCTCGGTTTGATTGTTCAATTTCCCATAATCATCGGTCTTTACCAGGCGATCATTCGCTCTCTGGCAGCAACACCGGCGCAGCTTTTTGATCTCTCGAAGTTCATTTATGCTGCCATTCCAGACAACCTTATCCCACTTAACAGCACTTTCTTGTACATGAACCTCGGACAACCTGAACGATTAGAGCTATCTTTCTTGCCATTTGCCATCCCGGTTCTAACCATACTGGTGGTCATCAGTACCTACCTCCAGACGAAGCTGACAACGCCCTCATCGGGCGACCAGCAAAGCGCGCAAATGAGCCAGATGATGAGCCTGTATATGCCCTTATTACTGGGCTACTTCGCTTACACCCTGGCATCTGGCCTGGCACTCTACTTCGTCACTTCAAACCTGCTCGGAATTGTTCAGGGATTAGTCATGCGTCGCGTGCGTGATGCCAACGCCGGTCCGGAAGGCGCCTTGCCCACAACCAAAAAGTCGAAGCAAGCCGAAAAACTTCCCAGCACCACAAATAAGAGGTAGTAACGATGAATGACCCCAGGACAAGTATTGAAATTATCGCCGACAGTTTGGAAGCGGCGCTTGAGCAAGCAGCGCAAGAATTGAGATTGCCAACCGAAGCTTTTGAGGCCGATATCATCGATGAGGGAGCTAAAGGTCTGTTTGGCTTTGGGGGTCGCCAGGCTCGCTACCGCCTGGTTGTAAAAGACGGTTATACACCTGCATCCACGGATGCCTTTGCGACGAGCAGCAGCGAAGCTGATGCAGACACAGGTGTTGACGGTGATGAAGATGCACTGCGCATCACACAAGAGACCGTACGGGAATTGCTTCAGCGCATGGACATCGATGCCCGTGTCGATGGGCGCTGGGGCCAGGCTGATGCGCCCGGAAAAATCCAACCACTTTTCATCGACATCCATGGAGAGGACCTCTCGATCCTCATCGGTCGACGGGGTGAGACGCTCGCCGCGCTGCAGTACATCACCCGCTTGATCGTGGGTAAGGAGCTCAAACGCCCTGTCGCCGTGTTGATTGATATCGAAGGTTACCGATCCCGTCGTGAAGGCCAATTGCGCCGCCTCGCCCGCCGTATAGCAGGCCAGGCAGTGGAGACCTCCCGGACTATGACGTTGGAACCCATGCCCGCTTTTGAGCGCCGGGTGATTCACATCGAACTGCGCGAGAACCCTGATGTCGATACGCTCAGCGTGGGTGAGGGTGACCGCCGTAAAGTAACCATCATCCCGAAAATGTAATTTCACTACGCTGTGCTACAGCGCTTGACGCGACTATGACGACTGGATTTGAGCCAGTTGATTTCCTCACCGTTGGTCATCTGACGGAAGATCGCACCCCTGACGGATTGGTCCTGGGGGGAACGGTGACCTACGCAGGTTTGACCGCCCACGCCTTCGGTAAAAAGGTTGGGATTCTCACTTCTGCCTCAGCGGAAACCGATCTCCACGCTCTAACCAAATTACAGGTCCACAACGTGGCAAGTGAGGTCACCAGCACTTTTCAGAACGTATACGAGCCCGATGGCCGGCGCCAGATACTATTTTCTCGCGCTGCAGACCTCGAACGGGCTGCACTACCAGCTGAATGGGCGGCTGCGAAAATCCTGCACTGTGGCCCGGTCGCCGACGAAGTAGACCAGGCCTTCTGCCAGGTTCGCTCAAACCAGATGCTTTGCCTCACACCCCAGGGATGGTTGCGCAGCTGGGATGATGCCGGTGAGATCTCTCTCCGAAGTTGGGAAACAATCCAGGACCGGCTCACCAAAAAGGCGGTTGTGGTTCTCAGTAGCGAAGATATTGGTGGAGCGCTCGAGGATGCCGGAGATATCGCCGGGGAATGCGATATCCTGGCCATTACACTTGGCGCAGAAGGGGCATTGATTTACTACGACGATGAAGTGCGACATTGTGCCGCACCGAGCGTTCACGAGGCAGATCCGACGGGTTGCGGTGATATTTTCGCAGCCTCATTTTTCATCGGCCTTGAGATGGGTCGGGATCCCTGGGAAGCGGCCGCTTTGGCGAACGAGCTGGCGGCGATCTCCGCCACGCGCAAAGGATTGGACAGCATTCCTAGACCTGATGAAATTATTACTCTACTCGCTGCGAGATCCAGATGACAACAATTTATACGTTCGTTAATCAAAAGGGTGGTGTTGGAAAAACAACGACCGCCATCAACCTGGGCGCATTCCTGGCCCAGAAAGATCAGCGTGTCCTGATCGTCGATATTGATCCACAGGCAAACGCAACTGCCTGCCTGGGGATAAACCACACAGAACTAGCACAAAGCATTTACCACAGCTTGATCGGAGATGCTCCTATCAGCGACGTAATCTTTCAGAGCCGTCGGCTTAATTTGTCTCTCTTACCATCAACCGCCGCGCTTGCTGGCGCCCGTGTTGAGCTTGTTGGGATGCCGGATCGCGAGCTCACACTGCGTAAAACACTCACCCCAATTCACCATTTATATGATTACATCCTGATCGATTGCCCGCCTTCGCTTGGGCTGCTCACCTTGAATGGTTTGCTCGCGGCCCAGAATGGCGTGATCATCCCGGTTCAATGTGAATATTTAGCTTTAGAAGGCCTCACTTCATTGATGCAAACGCTCGGTCGTATCCGCACCGGACTGTTCCCCGACTTGAATATCCGGGGGCTGCTCATGACGATGTTTGATTCCCGTACAAATCTTTCGCACGATGTAGTCGAAGAAGTGCGCAAGCACTTTTCCTCCCAGGTTTTTCATGCGATCATTCCGCGCAGCGTACGACTGGCGGAGGCCCCATCACACGGATTGCCCATCAGCTCATATGCAGCGAAGTCTCCCGGCGGTCTGGCCTATCAAGCCCTAGCGGACGAAATTTTGGAAGAGGACAAACGTTCTCTTACTGACGAATGAATGAAATAGGTGACCATGAGTAAAAGAAGCGGTTTAGGCAAAGGACTGGATGCCCTCATACCATCCGGCGCTACACAAGCGACAAGCACGGAAGGCACGCTCGAAGTAGACATTAAGTCGATCCAGCCCAATCCACGTCAACCACGCTCTAGTATTGATGCGGATCCCTTAAACGACCTGATCTCATCCATCCGCACACATGGCGTCATTCAGCCATTGGTTGTCCTGCCGGCTGATTCAAAGGGCCGCCACACCCTGATTGCCGGTGAACGACGTCTGCGCGCCTCGAAAGAAGTAGGTTTAAAGACAGTTCCCGTCGTCATTCGTGACACCGACGAATTGGGGCAACTCGAGATGGCACTAATTGAGAATCTACAGCGCTCTGATCTCAACCCCCTGGAATCAGCGGATGGTTACCGACAGCTTATTGATGACTTCAGCTTATCGCACGAAGAGGTAGCTCAACGGGTTGGAAAAAGTCGAACTGCGGTAAGCAATACCTTACGCTTACTGAAACTCTCGGCAGCCGCTCGCGAAGCGCTCACCAAGGGCGAGATCAGTGAAGGCCACGGGCGGGCTCTGCTCGCATTACCTACAGCTCAATCCCAGTCTGCTGCGCTGGAATCCATCATCCAACGAGGATTGAGTGTGCGTCAGACAGAAGAATTGGTTCGCCGATTACAGGGCGAGCGTGCCCAAAAGAAACACACGGCCAAGGAACGCCCCGCCGATGAAACTGCCCTCGAGCAACAACTGCAAGATAAGCTAGGAACCCGCGTCACCTTACGCCGCAGCGCCAAAGGTGGCAGCATCGTCATCCGCTTCTATTCCGATGAAGAGCTCAACGCCCTGGTCGACCAGATATTGAGTGAGAGTTAGGGGCTCAATTTGCGCTTTCTGATCTTCGGTAGTGGTGCGGTTGGAAGCTACCTTGGCGTGACACTGGCACTCTCCGGTCAACCCGTGAGCTTCCTCTCCCGGCCTCACAGCCTGGATCAAATCCGCCAGCATGGGTTCACCATGACAGGAAGTGGTCCAACAACCACCCTGGCCCAACCGGCTGTTTACTCCGACGCCACGCAAGCATTTACCAATGAAAAACCCGAGGTGATATTCCTGACGGTTAAAGCCTACGATGTCGCCGAGGCTGCCAGCACATTAGCGCCCTTGCTCCACCCATCCCAAACGGTGGTCAGCTTCCTGAATGGGATCAACAATGAAGCCACGCTTGCGCAAACGCTGGGTGAAAGCCAGGTACTGCCAGCCACGCTCACAACAGCCGTACAGGCGCCTCAACCGGGGACGATTCGCGTCGAACGAGTGCGCGGGATCGGTTTAGCCGGCGGGCATCCCCGGCTCACCGCCATTCAGGAAACACTCGAGCTTGCTGGTTTATCTGTGCGCAGCTACGCCGATGCCGGACGCATGAAGTGGTCAAAACTCTTAACCAATATAGTGAGCAACGCCAGCTCCGCGATCCTCGACTGGACAGCCGGGCAGATCTACCGGGATAGGCATACCGCCCGCCTGGAGATTGAAGCCCTGCGCGAGGCTGTACGGGTGATGCATGCCATCGGACTCACGCCGGTTAACCTACCCGGAGTTCAGGTGTCTATCCTTGGTCGGGCGATCTTCCTTCCTGCGTTCCTCACCCGCTCGCTGCTCGGGCGCATTGTTGGTAGCGGGAGAGGTGCGAAAAAACCCAGCCTGCATTACGACATTGGCCGCGAGCGTTCGGAAATTTCCTGGCTCAACGGCGCTGTCGTCCGTTACGGGTTAGAAACGGGCGTACCCACGCCTGTTAACCAGGTGCTCACACAGACAATGCTCGACCTCGTCCACAAGCGCCGGCCCCACCAGGAGTTCATCAATAACCCCCAGGCGCTGCTCGATCTCGTATCAACCTGATCAGCCCAAAACTCGAATAAACGATCACCCCAAGCCCTCAATACCGTTTCTGGGTATAATCCGGTTTTGATTGTGTATTGGAGGTTGGTGAGATGAACCTGGACGGTAAAGTAGCGATCGTGACCGGTGGATCACGGGGGATTGGTCGAGCGATTGCCATAGAACTTGCCCGTCGTGGTGCTAGCGTAATGATTAACTACAATCAAAGCGCTGACGCGGCTGCAAGTGTCAAGCAGGAAATCGAGGGTTTCGGTGGCAAGGCCGACATTTTTCAGGCAGATGTGAGCGATTTCTCACAAGCGGACGCCCTAGTAAAAGCCACCATCGAGGGTTTTGGCGACTTACAGATCCTGGTCAATAACGCCGGAATCACGCGCGACGGCCTCATTATGATGATGTCTGAGAACGATTGGGATTCTGTCATTGAGACCAACCTCAAATCGACCTTCAACTGTTCCAAACCAGCCGTTCGGCATATGATGCGCAAGCGCTTTGGTCGTATCATTAATATCTCGTCAATCTCAGGGGATATGGGCAATGCAGGCCAGACAAATTATTCCGCATCAAAGGCCGGCCAGATCGGCTTCACCAAAGCACTCGCCCGCGAGGTAGCTTCGCGCAAGGTGACCGTGAATACCGTCGCACCAGGGTTCATTGAAACGGAGATCTGGAATACCGTACCCGAAGATATCCAAACAGGCCTGATGGATGTTATCCCTCTGGGACGCGTCGGTCAGGCTGACGAAGTGGCGAAAGCCGTTGCATTTCTTGCCTCCGATGATGCCGCCTATATAACCGGGCACGTCCTGGTTGTAGATGGCGGGATGGCTATGTAGAAAGCGGGTTGAATCGCTATGGCTGCAAAGAAGAAAGAAGATAGTCGTGCTCCAGGAACAACAACGATGGCCCCGGGGGTACTGGTTACACTTGCCAAACTGACAGCCTTAAGTGTGCCCGGAGTCGTTGCCATGGCTTCGCTCCCCGGGGGCGTGAATAGGCTCTTCCGCAGAGGTATAGCCGAAGGGGTTCAGATCCAGCTCGATGAAACCTGTGTTTGCATCGATCTTTATCTGATCCTTAAGCATGACACCAATGTTCGCGATGTCAGCCGCAGGGTGCAAGGAGAGGTAGCCCGGGCGATCGAAGAGATGATCGGCATGAAAGTCACCAGTGTGGATGTTCACATCGAGGATATCGATTACTCTGACATTGTCGAGTAACCTGATACGCAATCAATGAAACGTGAACGCCGTCGCGCCCGTAGTCTGGCCCTTCAATCATTGTACGAAGTGGATACGGTTGGCCACAAACCCGAGGAAGTGATTTCTCGACATATTGAACAAAACGACACCATCAGCGATGATGGAGTCGTCTTTTTACGGGAAATGGTTCTAGGGGTCAATGCATCCACTGCGCAGCTGGATCAGTTGATCGCCAGCTGTGCGCCTGAATGGCCTGTGGATCAACTGGCAGTGCTAGATCGCAACATCTTGCGGATGGCCTTGTGGGAGCTGGCTACGTCATCAGAAACTCCCCTTAAAGTCGCCATCAATGAGGCGGTGGAGTTGGCCAAGCGGTTTGGTTCCGACAACTCAGCCCGCTTTATCAACGGCGTACTAGGTACACTGGCTGATCGTGAAAAAGAAATCCGTGCTAAATTCGCGTCATAGGACTCTTGCGTATTAACGATGGATGTTTTTGGAATTGGGCTACTCGAGCTTATCTTCATTTTGATCATCGCCATGATCGTGGTTGGCCCACGTGATCTTGGTAAGGTTGGCCGACAGGTTGGGCAATTCCTCAATCGCATGTACAAATCCGAGAGTTGGCGCATGCTCAATGATGCCTCCCGCACGATCCGTAATCTCCCCAACCGCCTGGCACGCGAAGCTGCCCTGGAAGAACTCGATTCTGTTCAAGAGGACTTGAAGGAGGCGGGCAGGATGATCCAGAAGGAAGCACAGGAGGTTGAACGTTCATTAGATGCATGGACCCCCAAACCCACGCTTGGAAAAAATGATGTAAACCCCATACTCGGCGAAGAAGAACCATCTTTGGATGATCCTAGAGAGGATCCCTCCTGATCAATGCGAGCTTTTTTTTCCAGTATCCTGCGAAAGATTTGGGCTATCCTCACCTGGCCCTTTAGGCTTCTAGCAAGGCCCTTCATCACCTTCCGTAACTTTATTAATCACGAGCCAGTAGACACCCCTCTCGCGGAGGTTTTCGCCTCAACCGTTGAGCAGCCTTCGCTTCTCATCGATCATATCGAAGCCCTGCGCCGGCACATCCTACGTTCGCTGCTGGTTCTTATTTTGGCAATTCTGGTAAGCATGGCTTTCACCCGACAGATACTCGAATGGTTGAGCATCCCCATCGGGGGTTTAGCGGAGCTACAAGCCATCGAGGTCACCGAGACTGTTGGTGCCTATATGCGGGTGGCACTGATGTCTGGATTTACCCTATCGCTCCCGTATATCGGGCTCGAGATATTCGCCTTTTTAAACCCGGGCCTGCGCCGTCGGGAACGGATCACAATCCTGATCCTGATACCGGTCGCCACGGCGTTGTTTATTGGGGGAGCGGCCTTCACATATGAGATCATGCTCGACCCAGCCCTTGATTTTCTACTCTCCTTCCTTGGCATTGAAACTGCCATCCGCCCATCCAACTACATCCGTTTCGTCACGGGGTTGATGTTCTGGATTGGTATCTCATTCCAGTTTCCGCTGATCATTTATGGCCTTGCCACGCTGGGCATCGTGGATGCGCGTTCGCTTATTCGAGGCTGGCGTTTCGCCATCCTCGGCATTGCCGTTCTGGCCGCAGCCGTAACTCCCACCATCGATCCCGTGAATATGGGGCTTGTGATGCTGCCGATGATCATCCTGTATTTTCTTAGCATTGGTATGGCGGGGCTCGCCTCACGTGGCCGCTCCCGGCGCGCCCGGCAGGCGAACCAAGAGACGGGCTGATTCCAGGCTGCAAGGGATTAACACGGAAAACCTAGATACACCTTTCTTTCCCCCGCGTGTTTTTGTCGCTTGCTTTCATCAAGGGTACAATCGCTTCACAGGACGATTTTTTTGCGAACTTGAAGCTGGAGGGTGGTGCCAACCTTGGCAAAAATCTTATCCGTCGATGACCCCAATCTTCAACTTGCCGCACAGCGTTTACAGCGGACGCTTCGCATCTGGGCGTTTCTCTTTTCCGGCATGGGATTGCTTCTACTCGGCACGCTGCGCAACGTACATCCGACGGCATCGATCATATGGTTTGGCAGTGCAATCCTCTTAATTCTCAGCAATCAGCCAGCCTATCTTGCGCTGGTGGCAATACAGTGGGGCGTTTCACTAACCAGCCTTATTCCCGGTATCACATTGATCACGGGTCCAGATCCGCTCTCCTACTTATTTCAAGGCGGGTTGTTGGAGACCCTCGTTCTGGTAGGTGTCCGCCTGGTCATGATCGTGACAGCTGTGAATCAATTTCTTTTCTACCGCATGCTGTATGGGACCGGGTCGATCCAAGAGCTTCACCCCGACCTTGCGCCCATCCCTGAAGTTGTGCCAAATCACACAGGAAAAATCGCCCTTGCCGGCCGCTTTATGGGATTCCTCGGGGTTATGCTCACACTGCTCTCCATCCCCCTCAGAACCCGTGGTTGGGATCCACTCCTGCTCAATCTTGCGCTGAGTTCGTCAACGGTCGCCATGGGTTTTGGGCTTGGCGCTGCTTTCTCGCCCACACAACGGAGAGGTGTTGCG